>DASVAW010000165.1 GCA_036376135.1 Candidatus Polarisedimenticolaceae bacterium
CACGGCGATACGTCGTGAGGGCCGCCCTTCAAGCCGAACCCGCGGACTCGGCGCTCCCCTAGACGCGCATCGGAAAGGAGATCCCGGTGACTTTCGGCGTTGTCGCGAGCGAAGAGCCCCTCGTGGCGGAGTTGATCGCGCTGGCGTTCGAGTCGGCGGGACACGTCGGCCTCGTCTTCGAGGATCTCAGGCACGCCACTCGAGTGCTCCAGGAGCTCCACGTCGACTTGATCGTCCTGGACATGGATCCACCCGACGGGAGCGGACTCGAGTGGCTGGAGACCATGGCCACGGAGTGGCCCGATCTCTCCTCGCGAACGCTGCTGCTCTCGCGAACCTCGCTGTCGCCCGAGGAGGCGGCCCGCGTCGGGAAGCTCCGAGTCGAAGTCGTCCACACGCCGTTCTCCCTCGTCGCCGTCGAACGCGTCGTGACGGGGCAGCTGCAGAAAGCCGGATTCGAGCCGTACGCGCCGGAGAGCCTCGGATGGAAACGGGATCCCCGCGCCGAATTCGTGAACTAGAGGGCCGCCGGTCCGGCGACGCTCGCGCCCGAGGAGGCGCTCGATCATGCACGGCACCAGGCGCCGGAGCTCCACGCGGACGGCGCGCGGTGCCGGAGTCGGGGTCGCGTTTTGCTTCTGAACGAAGACGGCGTCCCCGGGGCGTGTACGATTCGAACATGGACCGAATGGGCGCAGAAATACGGAAGGTCGGACGCCCGATGCGATGGGCCGCGCTCGCGATCGCGCTCGGCGCGCTTGCCGGCCACGGATGGGCGGCGACCGACTCCTCCTGCGCGCGCTGGGAGCTCGAGGGCCTCGCGCCGGGAATGAGCGCCGAGGAGGTCCTCGCGAAGCGACCCGCCGCGGGGATGCGTTCGCTCCTGCGCGAACCCGGTGGCGTCGAGACATCGGGCGTGCATTACCCCGGCCCTCCGCTCGACCTGTACGTGGAGTTCGACGGTCGTATCGACCGGCGGCCGCCGCCCCGCGCGGTGCGGGTTCGCGTTGCGATGCCGCCTTCCCCCACGGCTGCACGCGAGATCCTCGAACGATTCGGCCCGCCCCGAGTGGGAGCCGTCGAACTCGAGAACGGTCTCCACGAAGGCACCGCGGTGTGGGTCGACGACCGCTGCGGCGTCGTCCTCACCGCCCAGGTCCCGCCCGCCGACTGGTGGCTGCCGCGGGTCGGGCTGGTCCTCGAGCTGCAGCCTCTCGGCTTCGTCCGAAGCGGCATCGCAATCGCGAATGCGGGGTTGAAGCGGACCCTGGAGCAGGTCGGCGCGACCGCGGAGCCCACCGCGACCCCGCCCGTGGTGGACGAGGTCGTCGAGGAACCCCCCGCGACACCGCCCGTCGTCGAGGAGATCGTCGAGGAACCCCCCGTGACACCGCCCGTCGTCGACGAGATCGTCGAGGAACCGCCCGCGACACCGCCCGTCGTCGACGAGGTCGTCGAGGAACCCCCCGCGACCCAGCCCGTCGTCGACGAGGTCGTCGAGAAGCCCCCCGTCTCCGAGCCGCCGGCCAAACCTGCGACGATCGCCACCTGGCGCCCCGCGATCAAGGCTCCCGCCGCCGCCCCGCCGAACCCTGCGCCGCCCGCGACCATCGCCACCTGGAAACCCGGCGCGGCGGCCGCGCCGTCGCGGGACAACGGGAACGCCAAGCCACCCACGGATCGCCCCGCGGAACGGATCGCGTTCGTTCCGGCGGTGGTTCCGCCGACTGCGAAGTGGCTGGGGTTGAAGGGGGAGGTGACCCTGAAGGTGCTCGTGAAGGTGGACGGCTCCGTGGCCAATCCTCGAGTGGTGGTCGCGCGGCCGGCGGGTCGGGGATTCGAGGAAGCCGCAGTGGATGCGGCGCGACAATGGCGTTATGCGCCCGCCGTCGTCGGGGGAAGGCCGGTCGATTCGGAGCTCGTGATTCGCATCGACTTCGAATGAGAGCGGGCGCCCCTTCCCTTCGGAAGGGAGGCCCGCTCCCGCGTCATCGATGGGTGGTGGTATCGGTGACGCGAAGGGTCCCGATCATGTGGTTGAAGGTCGACTTGAGCTCGGCGTAGTCCTGCCCGGGGGCGATGAACAGCGCGTACACGACGTGATCGTCGGCCAACTCGCGGGTGAACACCGTCACCCGCTCCTCTTCGCCCGTCACCGCGGAGCGTCCGGACAACACGAGCGAGATGGCGGAGGCGCCGTCGATCGTGTCGATGCGCTCGGAGTCGGGGACCGGCGTCAGCGAGGGATTGGTGCGGAGAATCTGACCGACGAGGTCGCGAGTCGCCTCGGCGAGGTTCGTTCGACTTACGTTCCGCGCGCCGACGGCTCCCTGGAACGAGAACCGATCGACGGCCGGATCGGGGTCGTTCAGGAACGGCTGGTAGTGATTGATGACGACGCCGTAGATCAGGTCCTTCTCGGCGCCGCCCGCGTCCACGAACCCGCCCTCGGGCGCGATCGTCACGCCGAAACCGTCGGCCGCCTGGCTGGGGGTCCAGTTCGACGGGTATTCGATCTGGTAGGAACCGTTGCGATGCGCGAACGTCCGATAGGACGTCGCGGGCACCTCGATGCGGAGGTCGCCGTACCGCGTATTCGATACCGCGCGCGGCGACGGGGTGGCGGGCTTGTTCGTGGCGATTTGCTGCATCGACTTCGCGGCCGGCATCCCAGCCAGCGTCGTCTGGGTCCTGCGGAGGTTCCCCACCGGCGCGGTCTCGCGCACGGTCAGCAGCTTCATCTCGTTCCGGATGCGGTTCGCGCGTCCTTCGGGAGCCGGATGGCTGCTGAAGAACTGCTCCACCTTGCTCGGTTCGCGCGCCTGCTTGGAGTTGAGCAGCTCGAAGAAGTCGACCATGTCCTGCGGGTCGTAGCCGGCCCGGGCCATCGCCTGTGCTCCCACGACGTCCGCCTGTTCCTCGTCGGTGCGGCTGAACTTCAGGAACAGGGCGTTGAGCCCGAAGCCGCCGACCGCGCCGATCACCTTGTTGGGTGCCTTGTCGTCTTTGGTGAGGAGCCCGCCGAGGAGGCCAAGGCCCGCCTGCCCCATGTAGGCCTTCGACGCCTGGTTGGTGCCGTGCCGAAGGGCCACGTGGGCCATCTCGTGGGCCATGACGCCGGCGAGTTGGCCTTCGTTCTTCGCGGCGTCGATGAGCCCGCGATTCAGGTACATGTACCCGCCGGGCAGGGCGAACGCGTTGATGTCCGAGGCGTTCACGATCTTGAACTGGTAGGGGAACTTCGTTCCGGGCATGGCCGCCGCGAGGCGCTGCCCCACGGCGTTGATGTAGGCGTCTGCCTTACGGTCGTGGAGGATGGGCAATTGGCTTTCGACCTCGGTCGCGGACTGACGACCGATCTCGAGGTCCTGTTCCGTCGAGAAGAGGTTGAAGCCGGGCTTGATCTTCGTCTGCGCCGCGGCGCCGCTCGCGACCAGAGCCGACAGCGTCACGAGGATACCGAGGTTCAGGATCCGTCGAAGGGGTTCGATTCTCATGTTCTGGGTCTCCTTGGATACACGACCCCATCGTGTGCGGCGGAGACCGGGGAACCCATGGGGTGATGACCCCAACCGGCGGAGGGCGGTAGGGTTAGACCCCATCGAGTTTCCCGGCGCCGCCACCTACCCTGCGAGTTGAACCTCACAGGAGAGAAGGCCCATGAACCTGAAATCCGTGCTCGCGACCCTCCTCATCGTGCTCGGCGTCGTGGCCTTCGCGTACGAAGGCTTCAGCTACACGACCCGCGGCGAGGGCATGCAGCTGGGCCCCATTCACATGACGACCGAACGGTCGCACCGCGTCCCGCTGTCGCCGCTCGTGGGCGGACTCGCCCTCGCGGGCGGCATCGTCTTGTTGGTCTCCGACGGGAAACGACTCGGCGGACCGGCGACGTCATGACGACCTGCAACCTGCTCGATCCAGCTTCGAAGGAGAAGCCATGAACGCCCCCAGATCCGCTCTTCACGCCGCTGCGCCCCTCGGCGCGGCCTTCCTCGCCGTGACGCTGTTCGGCTGCATCCAGCAGCCCCCTCCCCCCTCCTCCTCCGCGATCGACGTCCCGCAGAAGACTTCCGGCGCCTCGTCGAGCTTCCGCGCGGCGGAGCCCAGGGCCGCTCGCGTCACCGTTCCCCAGGGTACGGAAGTCCACATGACCCTGGCCTCGTCGGTCGGCTCCGCCACGAGCTCCGTGGGCGATACGGTCACCGGCACGACGACCTCGGCGATCGTCATCGGCGATCAGGTCGCGATCCCGGTCGGAAGCACGATTCACGGTCGCGTCACCGGCGTCGATCCGGCGACGAAGGGTCTCGACGTCTCCGAGAAGGGCGGCGCGATCGCGTTGGCGTTCACCAAGCTCACGACCCCGGCGGGCGACTCCTCGTCCATGTCGGGCTCGCTGACGAGCATCGCCAAGTCGGGCGGCAAGACGGGCGGCATCATCGGCGGCAGCGCGGCCGGCGGTGCGCTCCTCGGCAAGATCCTCGGCGGCAGCACCAAGGACGCCGCCATCGGCGCCGTCATCGGCACCGGAATCGGCACCGGCATCGCCGCCGGTACGAAGGGCAAGGAAGTCGTGATCCCCGCCGGGACCGACCTCGCCCTGACCCTCGACCAGCCCCTGATCCTCGCGCGGCGCTAAAACGCCGCCGCCGTTCGGCGAAGGGAACATCCCCCCTCAACCCCTTCGCCGGACGGCTTTTTCGGGGCTTCACGGACAATCCTGCCCGCGAGTGCCGTCGGCGCGGGGGGGGGAAGGGGCCCCGCGCAGAGCGAGACCCCCTCCCCGGCGCGCTACTTGATCAGCGTGACGTGCCCCTTGAGCTCGTGCCCTTTCCCGCGGGCGACGACGCGGACGGAGCCGTCCGCCGCGAGGTCGGCGGGCGCCGCCGCTCTCGCGGCGCCGGGCGGGTTCTCCAGCGTGACTTGGAACCGCACCGGCTTGTGCATGCGCTTTCCGGTCGCCATGCCGCTCGCCGCGTCGCGCGGCGCGACCACCTGGCTGGCGGCCAGCGGCGTCGCGTTCTCCACCGCGCGCACGGTGCACTCCCCTTGCGGGGCGTCGCGGAAAACGAACCTCCCGTCGGCGTCCGGGACCGCCTGCTGCGTGACCCCGCCGCAGTCCAGCACGACGACGCACCCGCCGGTGCCCGTGCCGGCGCTCACCGCGGGGCTCGCCGCCTGCGCGCCGTTCGCGAGCAGCGCCTGCGCGAGGATCATGGACACGATTCCGAAGGAATTCCCCATCATCCGTCTCTCCTCGATCGAGTCGGTGCGACTCGTTTCAGGGGTGGACTTGCGCCGAACGCGGCGAGTCCGGTCGGGAGAAAACGTATGGACCGGGACGCCCAAGTCAACCCGGCGGGAGGCGCCCCCGGGCCGGCTCAGTCGAGGAGCTTCTCGAGGTCCTCGAGGACCCGCCGCTCCTCGGCGGAGATCTTCGAGGTGATCCCCAGAAACCCGCCGGCGGATTCCGCGACCTCGCGGGTGGAGCGGAGCACGTTGCTGCGCATCTGCCAGCTCTCGTCGGCGGTGAAGCGACCCCACAGCCGCCCCACGTAGGCCTTCCAGATCGCGAGCAGCTTCGGATCCGGCCTGCGGGCGAGGGCGTTCGCGAGCAGTCGCCGCGCGATCCGGTCCGCCGCGACGCCGCGCTCCTGCGCCGCCTTCAGGATCGCCTCGCGCTCCCGATCCTCCAGCTTGCCGTCCGCCCAGGCGACGACGACGAGGGGGATGAGCGCCACCGCCAGGGCCGTCTCGGGAGTGATGCCCAGGGCGACGAGGCGATCGAGGAACTTCTCGTCCCGGATCTTCACGACCTCGCGCAGCATCGCCCGGCGCTCGCCCTCGTCGGTCTTGCGCCGCAACTCGTCGAGCAGGTCCGCGTTCTCGCCGGTGAAGAAGGCGGCCTCGAGTGAGGCCGCGTCGTGCCGGAGATCGGTCCCGTGCGACATGAAACCCCCACGACGGCGAAGGCCCGGGCCGAAGCCCGGGCCTTCTGTTCGCGCCGGCGTTCACCGGCGTGTTGTCTGGTCCCCCCGTGGGGGGCCTTTGAGGACAACGAGAAGTTACTCCCCCGGCAGACGGAAGGCAACGTGGACCTCAATCGCGGCTCTCGGCGATCCTCCGGGCGGCGTCGATCTGGCGGTCCTCGCCGATCACGGCGACGCGATCCCCGTCCTCGAAGACGGTGGACGACTTCGGGTTCGGGACGAGCGTCCCGCGCCGGATCAGGGCCACCACCGACGCGCCGGTGCGCGAGCGCACATCGGCCTCGGCCAGCGTCTTGCCGATCAACGGGCTGCCCCGCGAGAGCCCCATCCACGTGATCTCGAGGCCCTTCGAGGCGCGGAGCAGCTCCTCGAGCGACCGGTGCTCGGCGTCCGAATCGATCCGCGCGTCGTAGTGATCCCTCCGGACGGATTCCGCGTACTCGTGGGACTGACGCAGGGGATAACCCAGGCTCAACAGCGTGTGGTGGACGAGCTCGAGGCCTCCCTCGAGCTCGGGGTGAATGACGTGATGCGCGCCGGCTTTCGCCAAGCGCCGAACGCCCTCTGCCGTCGCGGCACGGGCGATGATCCTCAGGTTCGGGTTGATGTCCCTCGCCGAGGTCACGATCACGAGGGCCGCGCTGTCCTCCGGAACCGTGCTCACGAGCGCGCGCGCCCGCTCGAGCGCCACCTGCGTGACGACCTCCGAGTTGGCGGCATCGCCGTACAGCGCGGGGATGCCCCGCTCGTTGAGGACGGCGATGCGGTCGATGTCCGATTCGATGACGACGAACGGGACCCGGAGCGACTGGAGCACGTCGACGAGGTGTTTCCCGACCCGCCCGAACCCGACGACCACGACGTGCTCCGTCAGCCGCTCCTCCGCGACCCCCGAGAGGGGCCGCAGCGATTCCTGCGGCTTCCAGTAACCCGGGACGCGGCGGAGAAGCGTCTCCAGGCGCGGACGGGCGCGGAACAGGAACGGGTTGACGGTGATGGAGAGCGCGGCGCCGGCGAGGAGGAGCGAGTACTGATCGAGATCGAGCAGGCCGAGCGACAACCCCGCCTGCCCCAGGATGAACGAGAACTCGCCGATCTGGCTCAGTCCCACCGCGACCACCAGGAACGTGCGCGCCGGCCTCGAGAAGAACAACCCCATCAGGATGACGATCAGGCCCTTGCCGACCACCACCAGAAGCGTCAGCAGCGCGACCTGGCCGAGGTGTGTCCACAGAAAGGCGGGGTTCACGAGCATGCCCACGGAGACGAAGAACAGCACCGAGAAGGCCTCGCGAAACGTGAAGATGTCGGCTCCCACCTGGTGGCTCAGCTTGGATTCGCTGATGACGGCCCCCGCGAGGAAGGCTCCGAGGGCCAACGACACCCCGAACAGCTCCGAAGCGGCCATGGCGGTTCCGAGCGTGATCGCCAGCACGACCAGGACGAACAGCTCACGGGACCGCATGTGCGCGATGCGCTCGAGAAGCCACGGGATGATCCGCACGCCCGCCACGAGCATGATCCCGACGAACGCCGCCGCGGTCAGGAGCGTCCGGGTCAGATGAGCCCAGTCGATCCCGTCCTGCCCGCTGGCCATGGCCGGCATCAACAGGAGGATCAGGACGGAGAACAGGTCCTCCATGACGAGCCAGCCGACCGCAACCCGGCCGTGCGAGGTGTTCAGCAGGGAATGGTCCATCAACCCGCGCAGCAACACGACGGTGCTGGCCACGGAGATCGACAGCCCGAGCACGAGACCCGCGCTCCAGGACCATCCCCACGACCGCGTGAGGACCACGCCGGCCGCGGTGGCGAGCGCGGTCTGGACCAGCGCGCCGGGAATCGCGATGTCGCGGACCCGCCGGAGGTCGGAGAACGAGAAATGCAGCCCGACGCCGAACATGAGGAAGATGACGCCGAGTTCGGCCAGTTGCCGGATCGTCTCCAGGTCGCTGACGAACCCCGGCGTGAACGGCCCGATGGCGATCCCGGCCAGCAGGTAGCCGACGATCGTCGGAAGCCCGAGTTTCCTTGCGGCGATCCCGCCGAGGAACGCCATCCCCAAGGCGACGGTGATGTTGATCAGCAGGGGGACATCGTGCACGGCGTCGTTCCTCGAGAGGCTTCAGCCTCGAACCGTCGAGTTGCGAGCCGGAAATTATCGCCGAGGTTCCCGCGACGCGTGCTCCCCCTTCTCGCGAGGAGGCTTCGCGAGCAGGGGAACCACGCGTCGACCCACGACGACGACGAGGCCGGCCGCTACGATACCGACGACGAGCCCGCCCGGGTGGACCGCGCGAAGCGGCGCGATCCGCGACCAAACGGTGCCGCTTCCCCCCGGTGCGACGACCACGGCCCCGTCCCCGTACAGCTCGAAGCCCGCCCAGGCGACGTCCGCGACGCCGGCCTCGATCCGGTCGCGCCGGACGCGGGCGAAGCCGTCGGACAGCCGCCGTCCGCGGGCCAGCTCCGCGGCCAGATCGCTCACGAAGGCCGCCGCGTCGTCGTCGCGAACCGGCCACAACGAGGCCACCACGGCTCGCGCACCGGCCCGGAAGAAGGCGCGGGTCAACCCGAACACGCCCTCTCCGGACAGGAGCTCCCCCCCGGCGCTCGAGCACGCGGACAGGACGACCACCCGGCCCCTGAGGTCGAGCGCCGCGATCTCGGCGGCGGTCAGCAGTCCGTCCTCGGAAGGATCCCCGCGGGCCAGGACGATCGCCGCGCGATCCGGACGGGCGTCGTCCACGACCGCATGCGCGGCGAAGTGCACGACCCCGTAAGGGGCGAGATCGGTCGTCTTGATGAACCGTTCGGAGGCCGCCTCCGCGGTGACGACGCGGCTCTCGCCGCCGAGCAGTCGCACGAGCCACGTCGCCTCGTCCACCGCCCGGGGGATCCTCCCGTAGGCGGAACGGAAGACCGCGACCTGCGCCGAGTCCTTCGTCTCCGGGTCGGCGACGGCGAGCGCCGACGGCGGAACCGATGCTCCGCCGCGCGCGGCGAGCCACGCGGACGCTGAAGGGGCGATCGAGATCTCGTAGCGTGAGGCCAGGCGGGCGTCGCCTTCGCCGGTCGGCAGCGCGGCCACGGGGAGGCGGTGCATCCCCCGATCGGGGACGACGACGAGGCGCCGCACCGTCGGAGCGACCGTGCGCAGCGGCGCTTCGAAGAGCTCGGCGTGCAGTCGCCGCCCCGCGCGCGACGCGCCGGGATCGCTCGCGTCGACCAGGCCCAGGTAAAGCTCGATCCTCGGCTCGAGCTCCACCGACTCGCCGACCGGCACGACGCGGACGCGCTCCCGCTCGATGACGAACACCCACGACCCCCCGCGGTCGTCGAAGAGGTGGATCTCGGGATGTTCGAGCCGCGTGGAGAGCTGGAAGACGAGCATGGCCTCGTCGTCGGCGAGCGTGCGGCGGAGCGACGCGAGCGTCGCGGAGCCTCGCCGCCCCCGTTCGGCCATCTCGAAGGCGACCGCCAGATCCTCGTCGGAAGGTTCGCCGTCACCCAGGGTCCTGCCCGCGCAGGTCGCGTACCAGCTCCCCCACTCCGCCGCGACCCGGGCGGCGATCAGCGTGTCGGACTGCCCCGCGTGCAGCGCATCGACCGCATCGAAGGCCGCCTCGCAGGCCGCGATCGCCTCGGCGCGTCGCGCGAACCTCCACTGCACGTGACTCCGGGCGAAGAGGCTTCGCACGACTTCGTCGGGGCTCCCGCGCGTTTTCGCCGCGTCGATCGCCTCGTCGACGAGGGCCAGGGCCTCGTCGGGTTGCCGGCTGCGCACCGCGAGGGCGCGCAGCGCCTGTACCTCGAGGCGCGCGTTCCCCAGGTTCCGCCCGACGTCCAGGGCCCGACGGGCGAGCTCCCCCTGTCGCTCGTCGGGGACGGACCGCAGCCGCGCGAGCAGCAGGCAGGCCGCGGCCTCGGCGGCGGGGTTACCTGCGGCGACGGCGCTGTCGACCGCCGCCTGCACGAGACCCGTGACTTCCTCGACGGAGATCTCCCCTCGCTCGAGCAGGCGTCCGGCGAGGACCGCGGCGTTCGAGCGCTGCGTCGACTCCTCGAACCGGTCGCCGCGGATGCGACAGCGCTCGGCGTCGGCGAGGTAGGCCTCCAGCCCCTCGCGGTAACGGCCCGTCGCCCAGGCGACGGCCCCGAGACCCCCCGCGACCGCGGAGGCGAGGTCGTCGGGACCCTCTCGGAAAGCGACCGTCCCGGCGCGCTCGAACGCGGCGCGCGCCGCCGCATAGTCGGCGAGGCGGATCGCCTGCCATCCGCGCTGGGCCTCCACGCGCGCGCCGACGACCGCGTCCTCCGATCGCGCCGCGGCCGACGAAGCCGCCCCGAGCTGTTCCTCCGCCTCCGCGTTCCGGCCGCCGTACCCCAGGTACATCGCGTACCAGACGCGCGCGCGGGCCTCGGCGTAGGCGTCGCCTCCCGCGACGAACCCGTCGATGGCCCGGCGGTACGACGCGTCGGCCCCGGGATCACGCAGGTCCGCCAGGACCCCCGCCAGAACGATGCGGGCGGCGTCGTTCGCCGGATCGACCGCCACCGCCGCCTCGAGCCGCCGCCTGACCTCGGGCCAGGCCTTCTGCTCGCGCGCGGCCATGAAGAAACAGGCCCAGCGATCGACGGCGTGTCCGGTTCCCCGCAGCCCCGCCTCGCACGACTCGATCGTCACGGCGCGCACCGGCGCCGGAGCCGCCGCCAGGATCGCGACGCCCAGCAGCGTGCGCCGGGCGAGCCGTTTCACTCGACGCTCGCGCTGAAGCTCGGCGAGGAGACGCGCCGGCCGTCGGTGAGCACGGCGTCGACCTGCCAGACGATGGTGGCGCCGCGCGGCAGGGAGCCGAGGGCCTCGGCGGGGACGAGGTACTCGGTCCCCGCGAGGTTCGGTACCGTCGCGAGCACATCGAGGTCCGCGGTCGCGACCCGGAGCCGGTAGATCGCGCCGGGCTCGACGGGCGACCACCGGAGCCGGAAGTGGTGTCGCGCAAGCGCGGCCCCTTGGGGCACGAGGGACGCGATCTCGCGGCGCGTCCCCTGCCGGTATTCCGGCTCGGGCCCTCGAGGGATCGCGATCCAGAGCGAGGCCGCCGCGATCAACACGGCGGCCGCGGCGAGCCAGTAGGGACCCGATCGGCGGGGCGCGGCGACCTGGACCGGCGCCGCTCCTGCGGCGACCGCCAGGCGCCAAGCCTCCGAGCAGGCGCCGCAGACGGCGAGGTGGTCCACGACGCGGCGCCGCGTTTCCGGAGTCGACGCACCGCAGACCGCGTCCCAGATCGCCTCCGCCTCGGGGCAAGGCGCCGTCGATCCGGAGGGGTCGGCCGTCGACGCGAACGCCGACTCGAGGTCCTTCACGGCTTGAGCCCTTTCGCCTCGAGGCAGCGGCGGAGATCCGCCATGCCCCGGTAGACCAGATTCTCGGTCCGCTTCTCGGACCAGCCGAGAATGCGCGCTCCCTCGGGAACGGAATGTCCCTGCAAGCGAACGACGCAGGCGAGCCGACGGTCGGCCGCGAGCGTCGCGAGACAGGCGCGAAGTCCGCGGGCGATCTCGCGCGAGGCGGCGGCGCGCTCCGGATCGCCCCGTTCGTCGACGATCATGCCCTCCTCGAGGCCCTCCGGGGCCTGAACCTCCCGGCTGCGCCGTCGCCGACGGATCTCGTCGACCAGGGCGCTGAACGCCGCTCGCTGGACATAGAACGGCGTCGCCCTCCAGTTCCCCTCACGCGACTCCTGCGCCGCCACGATGCGCGTGATCGCGACCCCGACGAGATCGTCGGCTTGCGAGCGTAGCCACCAGGGGCAGATGCGTCGCACCGCCTCGGCGAGCCTGGCCCGCAGCTGGTCGTGCCCGATCTCCGGTTCGCTCGAGTGCTCGATCGCGCCGTCGGGCTCGCGCGGAACGCTCATCCGGCTCCCGTCTCCCCGTGCCTCGAATCTCCCCGCGGGCTGAGGGGATCCCGCGACGGACGCGTTCTGTTCAGGGCGAGGAGAGGCCCCATGCTAATCGAGAACCCGGGTCGACGTGCCCCGTACGCCGCGGCTTTCGCGTTGTCCCTGACGCTCACGGGGCCCGCTTGGGCTCAGGCGCCCGACCCCGGCTGGCTGGCGAAGGCCTCCGCGGAGGTCGCCGCCGCCGAGTACCGCTTCGCGGCGGACGAAGCGGGGGCGGCGTGCGCGCCGAACCGGGCCCACGACCTCCGGGCGCGCGTCGCCGGCGACGGGATCTCGATCGAGTCCCGGACCCGCGGAGCCGATCCCCGCGAGGGCGGCTGGCGACTGACCCTCGGCGGCCTGGCGTGGGGGCGGGGCGAGCACTTCGGGCCGGCCGAGCGGGGCGCCGTGACCTCCGAAGGGAATCGCGCGGCGATCGTCCGCATGGGGATCGTCGAGACCTGGATCAACGACACGCGCGGGCTCGAGCAAACGTTCGACGTCCACGCCCCTCCGCCGGGGTCGCGCGCGGGTGGGCTCCTCCGGATCGCCGTCGAACTCGGCGGCGACCTCCTCCCGTTCCTCGCGGAGGACCGCGCGTCGATCGAGTTTCGGTCCCCCGGCGGCGAGCCCGTCGCACGCCTCGGGCACCTTCTCACCACCGACGCGCTGGGGCGCGTCGTCCCGTCGAGCTTCGAGCTCGCCGAGGGGCGCCTGGAGATTCACGTCGACGACGCCGACGCCGTTTATCCCCTCCACGTCGATCCGCTGCTGACGAGCCCGTCGTGGGTCGTCGAGTCGAACCAGGCCGGCAGTTCGCTCGGAATTTCGGTCGCGACCGCGGGGGACGTCAACAACGACGGCTTCTCCGACGTCGTCGTCGGCGCGTGGGGGTACGACGCCGGGCAGACCGACGAAGGGGCGGCCTTCCTCTACCTCGGGTCCGCCTCCGGTCCGTCGACCACGGCGAGCGTGACGTTCCAGGCCGATCAGGCCTCGGCGCAGTTCGGCGCCGCCGTCTCGACCGCGGGCGACCTCAACGGCGACGGCTTCGACGACGTGATCGTCGGGGCCCCGGCGTACGACCCCGGCGTCGCGGACGTCGGGCAGGTCTTCGTCTACCTCGGAGGCAATCCGATGAATGCCGTCGTCGACAAGACGGACAGTCGCGGGAGCTCCGGTTCGAACTACGGCGGCTACGTCGCGCCGGCGGGGGACGTCGACCGCGACGGCTATTCGGACGTCGCCGTCGGCGCGGCGTACCTCGACGACGGGCAGGTCGACGAGGGGGCCGTGTTCGTTCGGTACGGGCACCCCACTTCCGTGTTCGACGCCTCGCAGGAGTGGGCCATCCAGTCGAATCAGGCGAACGCCAGGCTCGGCGCGGTCGGGACCGCAGGCGACGTCAACGGCGACGGGTACGACGATCTCATCGTGGGCGCCTATCTCTACAACAGCGGAGAGAGCGGCGAGGGGAAGGCGTGGGTGTTCCACGGCGGACCCGGCGGTCTCGCGGCGGGCCACAGCTGGTCCGCGGAGCCGAACCAGCTCGAGGCCCAGTTCGGCGTGTCGGTCGCCACCGCAGGGGACGTCGACGGCGACGGGTACGCCGACGTGGTGGTGGGTGCCAACGCCTTCGACAACGGACAGACCAACGAGGGCGCGGTCTACCTCTACCGCGGGTCCGCGTCGGGACTGTCCGCGTCGTACACCCATCGCATCGAGTCGGACGGGCCCGGCGCGCTGCTGGGGACGTCGGTCGCCACCGCCGGGGACGTCAACGGCGACGGTTTCGCGGACGTCATCGCGGGGGCGCTCAACTTCGACGGGGCGGGAACCGATCGCGGACGGATCTACGTGTGGCCGGGAAGCGCCCAAGGATTGCGTACGTCCTCGCCGTGGACCTTCGACGGCGACCAGGACTCGGGGAAGATCGGGAGATCCGTCGCGACGGCGGGGGACGTCAACGGCGACGGGTACTCCGACGTGATCGCCGGGGCCTCCGACTACGACGCGGGCCAGACCAACGAGGGGCGCGCCTATCTCTTCCTCGGATCGGGAGACGGGCTGACGACGGCCTCCCTCGACGACATCGTCCTCTCGGGAGCGACGGTGGACACCGACTTCGGATGGTCCGTCGCCTCCGCCGGCGACGTCAACGGCGACGGCTTCTCCGACGTGATCGTGGGCGCCGAGGGATACGACAACGGGCAGACGGACGAGGGCGGCGCGTTCGTCTACCTCGGGTCGGGAGGCGGATTGCCGACCTCCCCGAACGCCACGCTCCAGTCGAACCAGGCCGGCGCGCTGTTCGGGTGGGCGGTCGCGGGCGCGGGGGACGTCAACGGCGACGGTTACGACGACGTGGTGGTCGGCGCCCCCGAGTTCAACATCAACACCGGGCAACCGGTACGCACCGGGAGGGTCTTCGTGTTCCATGGCGGCCCCTCGGGCGTCGACCCCACCGCGGACTTCCAGGACTCGCACTACGGCACGTCGGGCCCACCGGACGCCAACTTCGGCGAGAGCGTCTCCGGCGCGGGTGACGTCAATGGGGACGGCTTCGCGGACGTCGTGGTCGGTGCCCGGAGCGCCGGCGAGGCGTTCGTGTACCACGGCTCGGGAACGGGCTTGCGCAACGACAACGAGACCGCGCTCGCCGAAGGGAACGAGTTCGGTCGCAGCGTCTCCGGCGGCGGCGACGTCAATCGCGACGGCTTCTCGGACGTGATCGTCGGGCGCCCGGACACTTTCGGCTCCGACTTCGCCTACGTGTACTGCGGCTCGGCGGCCGGGGTCTCGGCGAGTCCCTGCTGGACGAAGGCCGGGACGTTCAGCGGCATGGGCCACGGCGTCGGCGGAGCCGGCGACGTCAACGGCGACGGTTTTTCCGACGTGGTGGTGATCGATCGCGCCTCGGGGGCGAGCAGCGGCCAATGGCAGGTGTTCCACGGGAGCGCGTCGGGGCTCTCCACGACGGCCGCTCGCACGGTCTCCTTCTCCTACCTCGATCGCGTCGGCTCCGCGGGAGACGTCAACGGCGACGGCTTCTCCGACGTCGTGATCGGCGCGGGATCCGGGAACTCGGCCGCGGTCTACCTCGGCTCGTCGACCGGCATCGGCTCGACCGCGGGTTGGTCGGTGACGGGCGCGAACGCCGGCGACCAGTTCGGGCACGCAGCCGCGGGAGCCGGGGACGTCAACGGCGACGGCTTCTCCGACGTGATCGTCGGCGCGTACGGCGAAGGATCGGGTGCCGTCCACGTCTATTACGGCGGCGGTGGGGACGGCCTCGATCGCCGTCCGCGGCAGATCCGGTCCTCCACCACCGCGCCGATCGCGCACGTCGGCAACGCCGACTCGTCCGATCGTTTCAGGATCCGACTCTTCCGGCGGACCCCCGCCGGCCGCGACTCCGTCGGGTACCAGTTCCAGGTCGCCTCTCCCGGGCAGGCTTTCGGTTCCGGCGTCAGCGGAACCGCCGGCCCCGCGGACTCCGGGGTTCCCGGCGCGAACGGAAGCGCCACGGACACGGAGAGGCTGGTCACCGGCCTCCTCCCGCAGACGGTGTACCGGTGGCGCGCGCGCTATTTCTCGCACAACCCTTACTTCCCGGCGTCGCGCTGGTTCGCCGTGCAGGGGAACAACGTCACCGAAGCGGACTTCAGGACCCCGTGCGCCACCCTCTGGTACCGCGACGCGGACGGCGATACGTACGGCACGTCGTCGCTGTCGCAGAACGCCTGCGCCCAACCCACCGGCTACGTCGCGACGGCGGGAGACTGCAACGACGCCGACGACTCGATGTTCCCCGGGAATCCGGAGGTTTGCGACGGGAAGGACAACGACTGCAACGGGACGGCGGACGCCCTCCCCGCGCCGACCGGGACGCCCTCGATCGCCACGATCACGCGAAGCGGCATCTCGGTCACCTTCAGCTGGGCTGCGGTAGCCGGGGCCGACCGCTACGACACGGTGCGCGGGCGGCTTCTCCTCCTGAAGTCGTCGGGAGGCGATTTCACCTCGACGGTGGACAACTGCTCAGCCAACGACGCGACATCGACGTCCGTGACCGACCCCTACCCGACGCCGGTCAACGATCATTTCTACTTCCTGGTTCGCGCCGTGAACTGCGCCACGAACGGCACCTACGACGAGCCGGCGGGGACGCAGGTGGGGCTCCGCGACGCGGAGGTGCAGGGGGCGGCGGGAGGAACGTGCCCGTGAGGCTTCGCTCCGCTCACGGGCACCCCGCCGCCGGCATCCGCTCCGAAGGCGTGGAGTCGAACCCGTAGGTCCCCGCGCCGCAGCCGCTCTGCGCGCGGACCAGGTAGTACCAACCGTCTCCGCTCGCCGGGTCGGGGCGCGCGTCGTCGAAGCTCGTGTTCGCCAGATCGTTCCCGAGGCACGTCGCCGTCGTCGTGCCCGACGTGCGGAGCTCGGACAGCGCCGCCGACGCCACGTCGTAGACCACGCCGCCCCCGAGCCCGGTCCAGGCGATCGTGGTCGTCGTCGATCCGCTCACGGCCACGCCGGCGACCTCCGCGGGAACGGGAATCGTCGCCCCGGGCTGGCAGGTGCCGCCGCCGCAGGAATCCCCCGCGGTGCAGGCGTTCCCGTCGTCGCACGCCGCCCCGTTCGCGAGCGAGGCGCAGGTGTCGGGGACGCAGGCGTTGGGGAGCTTCACGTTCGTGACCTCGACGTCGTCGAGGTAGAGCCCCGCGAACTCCGCCGCGGGGTCCGAGGCGAACCGCCAGCGGAAGCGGACCGCATCGCCGTCCGCGAGGCCCGAGATCGGGTGGCAGCGCCGTGCGTACGCGGTGACCCCGCCGGTCCCGTAGTCGTTGCACGAGGTTCCGCTCGCGAAGGGGCCGTTGAGCACGTTCTTCGTCGCCGGATAACCGCAGGCGTTGATCGGCGGCGACTGCGTGCAGGCCAGCGGCTCCCAGCCGGTCGTGGCATCCGCTACCTCGCAGCCGGAGGCGTTGTCGTTGCTCGGGGCGGGAACGTCGTTCCACGGGCCGCCGTTGACCGAGTACTCGACCGCGACGCCGTCCCAGTGGTACTCGAGCTGGTGCCGCTCCCAGTAACGGAGGTTGAGGCTCGTCGCCCCGGCCGTCAGCGCCGGCGACTGGACCTCGGTGCAGGTGTTCGGCGTGTACGTGTTCGACGCGGCCGGGCCGGCGTTCCGGTAGGCGTAAGCGCCGGACGCGGTGTGGTTCGCGCCGGCGTCGTCCGCGGCTCTCACGACCCGCCACGACGGATCGGAGGTGTTCCCCGCCCCCGCCGCGTTGAGCTGCAGGAACGCCGTTCCGTCGCCGCCGCCGTCGGTCCAGGTGCCGGGCGACGGTTGCGTGCCGGGGCCGTAGGCGGTCCCCGGGACGACCGCAGCGTTGGTCTCCTCGTTGCCGCCGCCGCAGGGCCCGCCGTTCCCCGTGCTGTCGTCCTCGGCGCGCACGACGTAGTAATAGGTGACGCCGCTCGAGAGCGCGTTCACGTCGGTGTGGGAGCTCGGTCCGGTCACGCAGGTCGCGATCCGGCTCGCGGCGGAGGGGACGAAGTCGGGGGTGGTCCCGCGGTAGACGTTGTACCGGACGTTCGGGGTGAGCGGGCAACTCGTCGTCGCGGGGTTCCACTGCAGGGTCACGCCGCAGTTGGTCCCGTTCGCGCTCGTGCCGGACGCCGCCCCCGCGAAGCTCGGCTTCAGGTTGCACGTGCCGGTCGCCGTCGCCTCGGTGCACCCGCTTGCGACGAGCGACTGGCACTTCCCCGCCGCGTCGGTCGCCGCGATCACGCGGTAGGCGTAGGACAGCCCGCCGAGGACCGACGTGTCCGTGAAGGTCGTGGTCGTCCCCGGGACGGAGGCGAGCGGCCGGTAGAGCCCGGGGTTCGCGCAGGTGCCGTCGGCGCGTTCGATCGCGTAGGCGCCGGGCGCGGGGACGAGCCCGGTCCAGGACACCGTGATGCGGTTGTCCGCCGGCACGGTCGCCGCCCCGATCGTGGGTGCACTCGGCGGTCGCGTCGTGCACGCCGTCGCCGGGCAGAACCCCGCGCCGCTCCCGTTCGGCCACGCCGCCGAGGCGACCCGGGTCGACCAGTTCCCCGCCGTGGCGAAGTACTGGCCGACGTACCAGAAGGTGCAGTCGTCGAAGGGATCGACGCTCATGCTCGTGTAGTCGCCCCAGCGGGCGTTGGTGTTGTTCGCGGTGCCGGTGACGATCGTCGTCTCGGCGACCGTCATGCTCCCCAACGGGTCGTCCTTGGAGCGGCCGGTGAACCGGATGCTGTGGTTGTCCGACCCCGCGGTGAGCCCCGTCGTGCTGTACCCCACGAGGATGTTCTCCGCCGTATCCATCGCGACCGAGGGCATCCAGCGGCTGCGCCCGCCGGGGACGTCGGCGACGGTTCCCTGCTGACGCACACAAGGGAAGGCGGAACAGACGGCGTCGGGAGACCCGGAGAGGCGGAAGTCGTACCACCGGACCCCGGAGGCCACCCCGGATACCGAAGGATCGACGGAGTGGCTCACCACCAGCGACTCGTGGTCGACGAAGTTGCGGTACGCCGCCCGGAACATCAGCCGGTCGCCCAGCGAGGAGAGCGTTTGGGTGGTGCCCGGCTGCGGGATGCAGTCCCCTCCGCCGTTGCAGGCCCCCGTGGCCGGCGCGATCGGAATCACGGCCTGCCGCGTACGGGTCGTGTTCGCGGGCGTCTGGAAGTCGACCTTCATCCGGTACAGATGCATGGACGCCCCGTGCACCGACAGGAAGATCCCCGGCGCGCCGGTGGGCGGGGGCGCGAAGCCGTCGAGGTCTGCGGGCATGTGCCCGCCCTCGAAGGGATCCTCGATCACCTGCCACGTCGCGTCCGGGCTCCCCGCGATCATCTTCCCGCGGTCCATCGCGGCGAACAGCGCCGCGACGTACGAGCCCGAGGAGGACGTGAACGCGTGCGCCATCAGGTAATAGGCGTCCGACCACGCGCCGAAGTGCGGGTAGTCGCCGAAGCGCCCGTTCGGCACCGCGAACGCCCACCGGAAGTACGCTCCCGCCGCGTTCGCGCCCGTCGAGACCGCCACGCACTGGTAATACGTGCCGTTCGCCGGGCTTGAGGTGAACTGCGAGATCAACCAGCGGTTCGCGAGCTTGTCGAAGAGGACGATCGGGTCGCCGCTGTTCTGCGTCTCGCAAGCACCGCCGAACCCCGACCAGAGCGTGTTGATGTTGATCGGACCCAAGAGCGAGGTCGCGGTCTTGTTCGACCGGTTGAGCGACCAGACCTGGTAACGCGTGTTCACGGTTTCCACGAACTGGTTGTTCCCGACCGAGCCGTTGCTGTCGGACGGCGTGAGGCCGACGGTCCCGACCCCGGGGAAGTTGAACCCGATCGTCGGGGTTCCCGTGAGGAACGTTCCCCCGGCGGGGGCAGGCTGCGCGACGGGGTCGGGGACCCCGGAGCGGATCCGGCGCCACGGCGGGAGCAGCGGGTTGCGCGGCGGCTCGTCCTCGCGCTCCACGGCGACCGCGGGGGCGCGCGCGGCCAGGACCTCGAGCGGCTCGGAGACGTCGAAGTGGGAGGCGGCGACGGCGTAGACCGACTGCCCCTGCGCGTTGCGGTGGGAGGTGATCGTGTCGGTCCTGGGGTACGGCGCGATCTTCGCCTCGCGATCGCGCTCGCCCCCGCTCGGCAGCGCGGGGGCGACTTGCTGGAGCTCCTTCTTCTTCGGGGCGGTGTCCCTCGCGGCGACGTCGGGAGACCCGACGGCGAGCAGGCACGCCGCGAGGCACACCCATGCGGTTCGGCCGATCGATCGAAGCATCCGCAACCCCCGGCGCGCCGCCCGGCCCGGGAGGGCCGTGCGGGCAGCCGGAAAGGTACGCCGCTCCGGCCCGATCCTCCAGCCCGACCCCGCGCGGACCCTACCGTGGCCGGGGAGCGGAATCGACCTCGATCTCGTCCACGACCACGCGGAGGCGATTCGGCCGCCCGGCCGCCTCGACCTCGATCCGGTGGGGGAAGAGGAGCCCCTGGGTCTTCTTGAAGTCGCCGAACGTGGTGGTGACCTGGACGGGCCGCCCGCGGAACCGCCGCGTCGACACGCTTCGGACGAGGTGGTGGGATTTCACGTCGAGGTAGTCGTGGCGCACGACACCGCTCGCGAGCGTGATCTGCAGCTTGTAGACCTCGCGGCCGTCCACGAGCTCCCGATTGGCGAGCTCCACCCGGTGTCCCTTGGCCTTCCAGTCGACGAGCGGCCCGTCGAGATCCGCCTGTTCGACCGCCTCGGCGACGGCCTCGGCGGGAAGCGGCGTCGGGTCGAACCGTCCATCCAGCGGAGAGCTCACCCAGCCCTGCTTCCCGTCGGAAACGAGCACGGAGGTGACACCCTGGACGGTGAACTCGAACCGAGTCCGGGCCGGCCGCGCCAACTCGCGTTTCACGAGGGCCTCCCGGCCCGCGCCGGCGCTCGCGCGCCCCTTCTGCACGAGCCGCTGAACGGAGCGGATCTTCGTCAGCCCTCCGCGCGCGGCCAGGTGCTTCGCCACGATCTCGTCGACCGACGGCTCCACGGTGGTCGCGGACGCCGGCGTGCCGGCCGAGATCGCGACGAGCGTGACCGCGGCGATCGCCATCCGCGCGCGGCTCACCGGCCACCTCGCGCCGGAAGCTGGGCCGGTCGTTTCGGCCGTTGGCCTCGATTCGGGGTCGAAGGCCAGTACGTCGTTCCGTAGCCCCATCCTCCCCAGTAGACGGGCTGGCCCGAATCCCGGTCCGCTTGCGCCTCACGGGCCTCCTGCTCGGCTTCGTCGGCGCGGCGCTGGGCCTCGAGCGCGGCGATCTCGGCTTGCGCGGCGCGCCGCTCGGCCTCGTAGGCCGCGGCCTCCGACTGCGCGACCTGGACTTCCGCCGCGGTCATCCACTCGCCGTCGTACTTCACGTAACCTCGCGCGCGGTAGCTCTCCTCCTCCGTGACCCAGCGACCGTCGAGCTGGACGAATCCCAGCGCCTGCCTGGCCTCCGCGTCGTCGGGCGAGACCGTCAGCACGTGCTCGTACGCCTCGCGTGCCTGCGAGGACAACCCGCGCTGCGAGGCCCAGCGCCCGAGGCCGCGCCAGCCCTTCGCGTCCTGCGGGCCCAGACGGCTCGCCCGCTCGTCGTATTCGTCGAGCGGCGTCTTGCCCTTGACGATGCGGTCGACCGAGGAGGTGGGCACCCCGACGATGCCGTCGCCGATGTCGACCTTCACCACCTCGTCCGTCTGCTCCACGATCCGGCCGGAGATCGTGCCGGCGTTCTTGAGGAAGACCTCGTCGGCGAGCAGCGAACCGGGCGTGAAGAGGAAGCAGGAGCAGGAGAGAACCAGGAAGAACCGGTGTTGTCTCAAGGGGAACCTCGCGGGGGTGTCCAGCGCCCCCTTCAGCCGGGGGCCGGTGTCAGATCCACGATCTCCATCCGATGATTGCTCTCCGGATGCTCCGGCGAAGGTCCTTCGGTCCGAATCGCGTAGTCTCCTTCGAGGCCTTCGTCTCGGACCCACCGGCGGATGTAGGCGCTCCGGTCTTCCGTGGAATCGGGTTCGAATACCGGCTGGACCCCGTAGCTGAACTGGAGTCGGCGGCAGGTGGCCTCGTCGGAGCTGATCGCCACGATCCAGACCGGCAGCCGGAACAGGGTGATGTTCCGCGCGGTCGCACCGGACCTCGTGGGTACGAAGACGGCTGCCGGCGACGCGTACTTCAGGCTCTCTTCCACGGACAGGGCGATGAGGTGTCCGGGCCGCAGTCTCCCCCTGAGGTCCACCCCGCGGTAGAGCTCCTCGACGGACTTCTGGCGCACGTGAGGCTCCACGGCGGCCGCGATCTTCCCCAGCATCGCCGTGGCCTCCACCGGGTATCTCCCCATGGCGGACTCGCCGGAGAGCATGACGCCGTCGGTTCCGTCGAGGATCGCGTTCGCGACGTCGGTGGCCTCCGCCCGCGTCGGGCGGGGATTCCCGGTCATGGACTCCAGCATCTGCGTGGCCGTGATGACGGGCTTGCCGCGCATGTTCGCCCGGCGCATGAGGTCCTTCTGGACGACGGCGATCCGCTCGATGGGGACCTCCACGCCCAGATCCCCACGGGCGATCATGATCCCGTCCGCGGCCTCGAGGATCTCGTCGATCCGGTCCAGCGCGCGGTCGCGTTCGATCTTGGCGATGACGAAGGGGCTCTTCCCCAGCGACGTCGCGGCGGCGCGGACCGCTTCGACGTCCGCGGCGCTCTCCACGAACGACTGGCTCACCGCATCGACGCCGTGCTCGAGCGCGAACCTCAGGCATTCGCGATCCCGCTCCGTGAACGCGCGGATGCCCAGGTCCACGCGGGGGACGTTGAGTCCCTTGCGGGACCGGATCTCCCCGCCGACGACCGTGCGGCACGTCACGTCGCTCGCGGACACCCGCACCACCTCGAGCTGAATCAACCCGTCGTTCAGATACAGCGTGTCCCCCGGGCGAACCGTCCTGGGCAGGGGCTCGAAGGTCACCCAAGCGCGGGTCCGATCGCCCAGGATCTCCTCCGTGGTCAGCGTGAAGGGATCCCCCCGCTCGAGGTACACCGGTTCTTCCGCGATTCGACCGATGCGCATCTTGGGCCCGGGGAGGTCGGCCATGATCGCGACTCGACGCCCCGACCTTCGGGAGGCGGCGCGGAGATTCTCGATGACCCGTCCGTGGCTCTCGAGAGCACCGTGGGAGAAATTGAGGCGGGCCACGTTCATCCCCGCCAGGAGCATCCGCTCCATGACCTCGGGGGCTTCCGAGGCGGGACCGATCGTGCAGACGAGCTTCGTCTTGTGAGCGGGCAGGCTCACGCTCCACCTCCTTCGGCGTCGGAGCCGACGCGGGCGCCGCTCAGCGGGCCCGCGCCGCGAGGACGGACGGGGAACGCCGCCGCATCGACGGCGTCAGATCTCGCCGGTCGGCACGCAGTTCTTGGCGTTGTGGCACTGGGCCTCGCACAGGTTGACGTACGTCTTCCCGTTGTCGCACTTCACGGGGCCGTAGATCTTCGGGCAGAGGCAACGCCCCGCCTCGGCCTCGCTGAGGAGGCTCGACACGCCGAGCACCAGCGCGAACGCGAACGCCGCGGCCACCGCGATCCGGATCGTCTGCTTCATGATGGAACCCTCCTGTGCGGGGGATCCTACACCTCCGACTCGACCCCGTGCGCGAGACCTCCCACACCGCCGGCGTCTACGCGAGCGTGGTCGAGGCGGGCGAGGTGCGGGAGGGAGACGACGTCGACGAGGTTCCGGCGTAGACTCCCGCGCGAACGCCCATGACGGAACGGGACGGCCGGACACCGGGGGGGATCTTCCCCGCGACGCGGTGGTCGGCGATCGAGGGGACTCGAAGCGCCGATCCCGACGTTCGAGCCCGCGGTACGCGACCAGCTCGGCACGATCGTGATGCTCTCCTCGCTCAAGAGCGTGATCGCGGGGTTCCTGATCGGGATTCTCGCGATCTTCGTCCGGCGTCGCGCGGTGATCGCGATCGCCGGACTGGTCATCGGCCTCGTCCTGGCCGGCCTCGTGGCGATGCAGCCGGACCCCGCCACGGGGGAGCACTATTACGCCCAGATCATGATCCCGGGGGCGATCGTCGGCCTGCTCGTGGGCTGGGCGACCGCCCGTTACGGCGACAAGTCCGCCGCGAACGCGGCGTGAAGGAGAATCCGATGAGCCCCGCGAAACCCGTCCCCGACGGTTACCACACGGTCACGCCGCACCTGGCGATCCGCGGCGCCGCCCGCGCGCTGGAGTTCTACGCGAAAGCGTTCGGCGCGGAGGAGGTGTACCGCATGCCCGGGCCCGACGGCACGGTGCTGCACGCCGAGATCCGCATCGGGGACTCGATCGTGATGCTCGGCGAGGAAGCGCCGCAGATGGGGGCCGTCTCCCCCGAGACGCTCGGCGGATCCCCGGTGAGCCTGCTGCTCTACGTCCCCGACGTCGACGCGTCGTTCGCGCGCGCGACCGCCGCGGGATGCGTCGCGCAGATGCCCCCGACGGACATGTTCTGGGGCGACCGTTACGGGAAGCTGAAGGACCCGTTCGGACACGTCTGGAGCATCGCGACCCACGTCGAGGACGTGGCGCCGGAGGAGATGGCGCGCAGGATGGCGCAGTCGATGTGAGTGGATCGGGGGGCTCGCCGCCGAGCCCCCCGGATCCGGTCAGGGTTTCGCGGCGGCTTCCGGCACGACGTCCCAGGCCCCCCGGGCGTCGAGGAACATCACGCAGTCCTCGCTCCCCTCGCACCGCGCGGCGTGCGGCGCTCCTCCCGTGAACGAGAAGAACGATCCCGGAGGAACCCGGGTCTCCTTCCCGTCGACGACGAGCACGAGATTCCCGGAGACGGTCGTCACGTAATGGTCCGCCGAATGGTGGTGGAGCGGCGTGACGAGTCCGGCGGCGTATTTCAGGAAGAAGTGGCTCGGCCCCTTGGCCATGTCCCCGTCGACGGTTGCCGAGCTCACTCCCGGGATCTTGCCCGGCGTCCAGGTCAGCTCCGCACGCGGCTTGACGACGGCGGCGCCCTTGCCCGCCAGGACTTGACCCGGAACGACCAGGGCGATCGCGGCGACGCATACGAGGATTCGTCTGTTCATGTGGGCCTCCTTCCGCGGGACCATGGAGCCCTGCGGTGCACGCTGTCTACCATCCAGTAGGTAGGTTGGCAAGCGAAGTTCGGGAGGCCCGCCCGGACGGCGCGCGTGTTAACGTCCGCCCACGGAGGCGGCCGATGCCCGCGAAGCGCGACACCGCGAACCGGATCCTCGACGTCGCCGAGCGACTGGTCCAGGTCCGTGGATTCAATGCCTTCAGCTACGCCGACGTCGCAAAGGACGTCGGGGTCCGGAAGGCGAGCCTGCACCACCACTTCCCGACCAAGGGGATCCTCGGTGCCGCGTTGATCGAGCGCTACCACCGCCGGTTTTTCGAGGCCCTCGCCGCGATCGATGCCGACGACGCGGACGCGGGGGACCGTCTCGAGGCGTACGCCGGGCTCTACGGCGCCGTGCTCCGGCGGAAGCGGATGTGCCTGTGCGGTATGCTCGCGACCGACGCGGCGACCCTTCCGAAGGCGATGCGGGATCGGATCGCCGGGTTCTTCGACGAAAACGAGACGTGGCTGGCCGGGGTCCTCGAGGCGGGACGTCGTCGCGGTGAGCTCCGGTTCGACGGCCCGGCCACCCCACTCGCCGAGGTCATCGTCAGCTCGCTCGAGGGGGCGATGCTCGTGTCGCGGGCGAGCGGAAGCGCCAGGCACTTCGATCACGTGGCGAAGCGGCTGCTCGACAGCGTGCGTCCCCGGGAAGGCCGCAGGGCTCCCCGGCGCTAGGCCTGGCGCGGCGCCCCGGCCGGTGCCGGGACGCCGCCCCTTCGTTCGAGATCAGGCCAGGTCGAACCGGTCGAGGTTCATCACCTTCGTCCACGCCGCCGCGAAATCGCGCACGAACTTCTGCTTCGCGTCGTCGCAGGCGTAGACCTCCGCGAGGGCGCGCAGCTCCGAGTTCGAGCCGAAGACGAGGTCGACCGCCGTGCCGGTCCACTTCACCTCGCCGCTTCTCCGATCGCGACCCTCGTAGAAGTGCGCGCACCGCGCCGACACCTTCCACTCGAGGTCCATGTCGAGCAGGTTCACGAAGAAGTCGTTCGTCAGCGTCTCGGGTCGCTTCGTGAAGACGCCGAGGTCGGAGCGCCCGGTGTTCGCGTTGAGGGCGCGCAGGCCGCCGACGAGCACGGTCATCTCGGGCGCGCTCAGCGTCAGCATCCGGGCGCGCTCGACGAGCAGGTGCTCCGCCGGCAGCGTGTTCGACTTGCCGTAGTAGTTGCGGAACCCGTCCGCCGTCGGCTCGAGCACGGCGAACGACTCGACGTCGGTCATCTCCTGCGTCGCGTCCGTCCGCCCGGGCGAGAACGGGACGTTCACGTCGACGCCGGCGGCCTTCGCGGCCTTCTCGACCGCCGCGCAGCCGCCCAGGACGATCAGGTCGGCGAGCGAGATCTTCCCGGATTCCTTCTGGATCTTCCCGAGGGCCTCCAGTGCCTTCGCCAGCAGCACCGGATCGTTGACCTCCCAGTCCTTCTGGGGCGCGAGGCGGATGCGCGCGCCGTTGGCGCCGCCGCGCTTGTCGGTGCCGCGGAAGGTCGCGGCGGACGCCCAGGCGGTGAAGACGAGTTGGGAGACGGACAGCCCCGACGCGAGGATCTTCGCCTTGAGCTCGGCGATGTCCTTGTCGCCGAGCGACGGAAGCGTGGCCGGGGGCACCGGGTCCTGCCAGATCTGCGGCTCTTTCGGAACCTCCGGGCCCAGGTAACGCGAAATCGGTCCCATGTCGCGGTGGGTGAGCTTGAACCAGGCCTTGGCGAAGGCCTCCGCGAACTGGTCCGGGTGCTCGTAGAAACGCCGCGAGATCTTCTCGTAGGCCGGGTCGAACCGCAGGGAAAGGTCGGTCGTCAGCATCGTGGGAACGTGACGCTTGGACGGATCGTGGGCATCGGGAATGACGGCCGGCGCCCCCTTGGCGACCCACTGGTGCGCCCCCGCCGGGCTCTTGGTGAGCTCCCATTCGTAGCCGAACAGGTTCTCGAAGTAGTTGTTGCTCCACTTCGTCGGGGTCGTCGTCCAGGTGACCTCGATGCCGCTGGTGATGGTGTCCCCGCCCTTCCCGGAGCCGAAGGTGCTTTTCCAGCCCAGCCCCTGGGCCTCGATCGGCGCCGCCTCGGGATCCGGCCCGACGTGGGACTCGGGGCCCGCGCCGTGGGTCTTGCCGAAGGTGTGCCCGCCGGCGATCAACGCCACCGTCTCCTCGTCGTTCATCGCCATCCGGCGGAACGTCTCGCGGATGTCGCGCGCGGCCGCGATCGGATCGGGATTCCCGTTCGGACCCTGCGGGTTGACGTAGATCAGCCCCATCTGCACGGCGCCCAGGGGGTTTTCGAGGTCCCGGTCGCCGGAGTAGCGCTCGTCGGCGAGCCACGTCCCCTCGGGCCCCCAGTAGACGTCCTGCTCGGGCTCCCAGACGTCCTCGCGCCCGCCGCCGAAGCCGAAGGTCTTGAATCCCATCGACTCGAGCGCGCAGTTGCCGGCGAGGACCATCAGGTCGGCCCACGAGATCTTCTTGCCGTACTTCTGCTTGACCGGCCAGAGCAGCCGGCGCGCCTTGTCGAGGTTCACGTTGTCGGGCCAGGCGCTCAGGGGCGCGAAGCGCTGCGTGCCGTTCCCCGCTCCGCCGCGCCCGTCGTGAATGCGGTACGTGCCGGCGCTGTGCCACGCCATCCGGATGAACAGCGGACCGTAGTGGCCGTAATCGGCGGGCCACCAGTCCTGCGAGGTGGTCATGACCTTCTCGATGTCCTTCTTCAGCGCGGCGAGGTCGAGCTTCTCGAACTCCTCGGCGTACTTGAAGGCCTCGCCCATCGGATCGCCCGCGGGCGGGTTCTGGTGGAGGATCTTCAGGTTGAGCCGGTTCGGCCACCAGTCCTGGTTCGACTTCGCCCCGCCGGCCGTGCCGCGCAGGCCCCCCGACATCGGACACTTGCTTTCGCTCGACATGCTTCCTCCCATCGTCTCCGGTCGACTTCCTGAGTCAGACTCGCTCGCCTTCAGGAGCGTTTTCCTTTCGCCGACGATTTCGCACATTCCGCGCACAGGCCGCGGAAGATCACCTGCGCTTCGTCGATGATGCTTCCGGACGGTCCCACCGGGGGCCGCAGACACGGCTTGCGACCCTTCCAGCAGGGGACGTCCTCGATCCCGCCGCAGCCGCGGCAGACGAAGTGGTGGTGCCAGACGTCGCTGGCCTCGTAGAGGGCCTTTCCCGGGCCGGTGTCGGCGGGCATGACGAGCGACGCCCCGGTCAGGTCGGCCATGACGTTGTAGATCGTCATGCGCGGGATCGAATGGCCGCGCTTTTCGAGAAGGTCCACCACGTCGTCGACCGAGCGGTGGCCTCCGACCTCGCGCAGCACGGCGTAGACCAGCGTTCGGGGCCGGGTCGACCGAAGCCCCGCCGCGCGCAGCCGCTCCGCGGCGTCGAGCTCGGCGTGGGTCGTCTTCCTCGGCATCCCGGCTCCCGTGTCCGACCCCACGCTAGCACGAGTGTTTGACAATATCAAAGTAAGGCCGGGACCTTCCTGGGATCTTCCGTTGATGTCGCATCCGACCGGTGACAAACTCCCGCGGCTCGAGAGTCCCCTCGTCCGGGGACCCGCCGGGAGGGGTTTTCTGCGTGAGTGACGAGGCGCCCGGGTCCGGACCGAGGCTCGGCGACGTGCTGCCCGGACTGGGTGTCGTCGCGGCGGTGGCCGTCGCGGCGCGCCTCCTCCACGCCGCCCTGCCGGAGTCCGTCGGCAGGGTCCTCGGCGAGGTTTTCTTCGCGGTGCTTGCGGGACTGGCCCTCGGGAACGCGTTCCGGCTCCCGGCGGCGACGGTTCCCGGAATCCGGTTCGCCTTCGAGACGGTGCTCCGGCTGGCGATCGTCCTGCTCGGCGCCGGCCTGTCGTTCGTCGCCGCCCTCGCCATCGGCGTGAAGGCGCTGGCGCTCATCGTCCTGCTCATGGTTCTCGCGCTGGCGACGACGCACCTCCTGGGGCGGCGCCTCGGAGTCCCCGCGAAGCTGGCGTCCCTCATCGGCGTCGGGACGGCGGTGTGCGGGAACTCGGCCATCAGCGCCACCGCGCCGGCGATCGGCGCCAGGGACGAGGACGTCGCGTACGCCATCGCCACGAACACGCTCTTCGGAACCCTCGCGGTCTTCGCCTATCCGCTGATCGGGCACGCGTTGGGGCTCGGGGATTCCGCGTTCGGGACCTGGGCGGGGACCGCGGTGAACGACACCTCGCAGGTCGTGGCGGCGGGGTTCGCCTACAGCGACGCGGCCGGGCAGGTCGCCACCGTGGTCAAGCTGACCCGCAACGCGCTCATGGGCGTCGTGATCGTCGTGATGGGGTTCCTCCACGGGCGCGCGAGCCGCGGCGAGGGCCTCGGGACCCGCCTCCGGCAGTCGGTGCCCTGGTTCGTGGTCGGGTTCCTCGTCGTGGCCACCCTGAACACGCTGGGCCTGTTCACGTGGCTGACCGGAGCGCTGGGGACCGACGTTCCGCAGGCGATCCGGTGGACCGCCCGCTCGCTCATCCTCCTCGCCCTCGCCGGGGTCGGCCTCGGCACCCGGATCGACGCGATGCGACGGACGGGCCTGCTCCCGCTGTGGGTCGGCCTCGCCGCCGCCGTCGTGACCTCCGTCGCGAGCTACGCCTGGATTCGTTTCGTCGGGCCGGTCGGATAGCCCTACCAGGTCCCGATGAGATTGACGAACGCGCCCTGGTGGTCGTAGCTCAGATCGGTCAGGTCGTCGGAGAAGTCCGTGAAGTTGTAACCGACGCCGGCCTTCAGGTGCTCGCCGAAGTAACGGTAGACCGCGACCAGCGCGCCGCTGCGGCGTTGACGGACATCCGGCAGGTCGAGCATGCGCACTTCGGCCAGGCTCTCCCAGCCCTTGCGGAAGCGCCAGTCCGCGCGCAGCACCGCGAGCTGCGCGGCATTGTCGAAGAACCGCCGATCCTCGCGATCGAGGCTCACCTGTCCCAGGCGGTAGGCGACCTTGCCGCCGATCGACCAATCGGCGGTGACGTCGTAGGTGAGATCGAGCGCCGCGACGTGGCTTTTCTGAATGAACCCGACGGCCGTGTTCTGCACGCCCACCTGGTCGGTGGTCGGGACGTTGTAGAAGTACGTGTACTTGGCCAGCGCGTTCAGCCGGTCGTTGCGCACGGGGCGGTAGGCGTAGCCGACCACGAACTCGGTGTAGCCGCCGTCATGGAACTCGCCGAGCGAGCTGTCGCTGACCGAGTGGTTCAGCTTGCCGACGACGCGCCAGTCCGGCGTCAGCTGGATCTTGACGTTGTTGCGGAACAACCACGCGGTCCTCTCGGTGCGCGTCGTGTCGAGCTGCTCCGCGTCGTCGCGGCGGTACTCGATCGCGGTCGAGAACTGGATCGACTCCGCGCCGTAGCCCAGACGGACTCCGATCGCCTTGCGATCGGTCTCGGCGCCGGTCTGCGAATCGCTCAGCGTGCCGAACTCCGCGCTGCCTCCGACGTTCCAGCGTTCCCTGGCCACGAGCCGGATTCCGGTGGCGTGCGTGAGGCCGCTCACCGACCCGCCGTTCTGGTACCGCTCCTCCAGGTAGACGCTGGAGCTGTCGGAAAGCCTCCGCTTCACGCCGGAGACCAGGTTGCCCCTTCGGACGTTCAGGCCGTTGTCCGTCCGCTCGTTCTCCAGCGAATAGTTGAGGTAGAGGCTCGTCCGCTCCGATTGGAGAAAACTGGTTCCGATCCGGCCGCCGGCTCCGAGGTCCCCGTCGGATGCCTCCGCATCGATCCGGAAGCGATGCGTCAGGCGATACGAGCCGCCCACGCCGATGCGGCCGTTGTCCGGACGGCCCTCGTCCGACGCGACCGTCTCCTGCACGAAACCGTAGGCGCGCCACTTGGCGCCGGGGTCGAACAGGACCTGCGCGACCGCGTCCGTGCGCTCACCCTGCTCCTGAGTCGCGGGAACGACCGGCGAACGGTCCTCGCGCAGGTCGTTCCTCACCCCGGCGCTGACGCTCCACGTTTCGGTCACCTTGAATCGGGCATCCACTTCGATCGCCCGGGTCTCGAGCCCCTGATCTTCGGTCTTCTGATCGCCCTTGGCCGCCACGCTCAGGCGCTTGGTCACGGGCATCCGGAACGTGCCGCCGTATTGCTCGGTGTCCTTGATCGTCGCCTGCCCCGGCGCCGAGTAGCCGGCGTCCCGGTTCTGCACGTACAGGGTGACGCGGCCGTCGCGGCCCTCGAAGACGTCGCCGAGTCCGACGCTCAGGTCGGCGCGATAGGCCGCGGCTTCCGCGTCGGTGAACGAAAGGTCGTCGGGACCCTGGAACCCGAACCCGCCGTCGTCCGAACGCAGCGCGCTGGAGACGAGACCTTCGCTCCGGCCCGCCTGCACCTTGAACCAGGAGTCGGCGCTCATGCGCAGCGTCAGGTCCGCGGCGGCGAGGTTGCTGTCGGCGTCCCCTTCGTCGTTGGAGTTGGCGGTCACGCCGACCCGCACGTGGTCGTTGAACCAGTAATGGCCCTGGCCGCCGACGGCGACCGCATCGAGCTCGTCGAAGCCCGGCGTGTACTCGTAACGCGCCACGAGGTACGCCTCGTCGCCGCTCAGGCCGCTGCTGCGCACGAGCAGGTTGTCGTCGGCGGTCGACGAGAGCGGTTCGGTGAGGAGCAGCCGGCCCTGCAGGTAGTCGATGTCGTAGTCCATGCCCGGCCGCAGGTTGACCACCCCGGTGACGATGCGCGAGTCCTTGTCGCGGATCTCGATGCGCACGCGCTCGGAGCCCGTCAGGACGTCCTGGTGGCGCAGGAAGTAGAGCGATCCTCCCGTTCCCCGGAACTCCTCGTAGCTGGGCATCGTTCCGGGGTCGGCGGCGAACCCGTCCACGGCGGCGCGCGGCGCGCCGAAGCCGGTGGTGGCCTCGGACCCGTAGTGCGCGTTGGCTCCGTACAGGCCGCGATCGACCTGGGCGAGCTCGTTGCCCGTGAAGTCGATCTTGAAATTGCCCCACATCGCGTAGTTCGCGCCGCGGCTGGCCTTGACGTAGAACTTGCCCTGGGTCGGCGCCATCTCCTCCACGACGCCGTCGTCGCCGAACGTCGGGTAATAGGTGTCCGGATCGATGCGCCGGAACAGCGAGTCGGGAGACTTGTCCAGGAAGTTGCTGAACAGGTCCTCGATCGGGCCTTCGCGGGTATCCGCGCTCGCCGTCAAACGCCAGTGCTCGCTGATCTTGCCGTTCAGGTAGAACGCCAGCCGGCCGTCGAGCGTGGAATCGTACGGCTGCGGCGCATCCTCGCCCTGCAGCAGCTCCACCGGCCCGTTCGCGCGGTTCTCGGAGAGCGTGACGTCGGCGAGGCCGACGTAGAACAGGTCCCTGCGCTTGAACTCCAGGTCGCGCAGGTACAGCGACCCGTTGCCCGCCTCGTCGAGCACGGCGACTTCGACCGTGTGCGCGCCGGCGGGGAGGATCTCCTCCGCGGCGAAGTTGCCCTGCGGATCGACCGGCACCGGCCGGCCCGCCACCCAGACCGTGTGGCCCGCGGGGATGCCGCTGCCCCGGACCTTCACCGTGCCACCGTCGAGGGGGATCTGACGGCGCGCCAGCGCGCTTTCGCCGTAAACGGCGAGCAGGTCGTGCGGCGGCTCGGTCGCGGAGGCGCCGGACGTCGCGACCTCGGGGGACGGCTCGGGGTACAGCCACAGCGGCCGCGCCTCCGTCTCGTCGAAATGGTCCTTCGCGTCGTAGGCGCGCAACACGTACTTGAGCTCGCGCGCCGGGTCCGCGAGCAACTCCGCGGCCGGTTGCCACTCCGCCCGGCCGGCGGCGTCGACCGCGACGATCGCGAGCGGCGCGTCCTGCAGCGACTGCTCCTGCTCGAAGATCCGGATCTCGGCCCGCTCGATGAAGCTCGCGTAGTTGTCGTACGTCCGGAAACGCACGACCGGGGCGACGGGACCGTGCTCCGTGCGGCTCACCGCCACGGCGGCCGGATGCGCCGCGACGCCGAGCCGCGGCCGGGATTCGAGATTGTCGAAGCGGAACTGGATCCTGGCGTCGTCGAGCGCGACGTCGGTGCAGCGCTGGACGTCGGAGGAGGTGCGGCCCGGATCGTCGATCGGTTTGCCGTCCACGGTGATGCGCATCACGTTGAGCTCGTAGGCGCTTTTCGGACGCAGCTCCCGGGTGATGGGCGTGATGTCCACGCCCTCGTAATCGTCGAGCGGCATCGGTTCGTCGTACACGGCCTGCACGCGCACGAACGACCTCTCGCCCTGGGTGAAGCCGACGTTCACGACGTCGTCGGACTGCACGTAGCCGCGCCCCTCGTGCTCCGCCCGGGCGTTCGACAACGCGGGATCCTGCTTGAGGGCGTCCATGGTGCGGCGCGCCCGCGCGGCGGACAGTCCGATGTCGTCGCCGTACACGGACGCGGTGCGGCGGTCGAGGCGCTCGTTCTTCGTGTAGCCGATGAACCGCAGCCGCGCATTGGTCCGACCGGAGATGTCGGTCAGCGCGCGATTCAGGACCGCGGCGTAACCGGGAGGAAGGACCGGCCGGCCGTCGGCGAGCTCGAGCGTGGGGATGGTGCCCCAGGGGGGGTCGTAGACCTTCGTCACCATCTCGTCGCCGGCGTCGCCGGGACAAAGCTGCGGCTCTTCCGGGAGCTCCTGGAGCGCGTCGTCGTGCCAGAACTCCACCTCGACCCGGCGATTCAGCGTCCGTCCCTGCGCGGTGTCGTTGGAGGCGAGCGGCTGCGAGGCGCCGCGCCCGTCGCTTTCGATCGCCGCGCTCGGAAGTCCCAGGGTCTCCTGCATCGCCAGGGCGACGCGGAGCGCCCTCGCCTTCGACAAGGCCAGGTGGTCGCCGTAGATGCGCTCGTCGCGGTCGGTCAGCGGCGCGTCGTCGGTGTGGCCGATGAACCGGACCGTCACCCGCTGCTTGTCCCCCAGGTTGTGGAGCGCCTGCCGGACCTGTCGGGCGAAGTCCTCGGAGACGGGGGTGGTCTCGTCCTCGTAATGCAGCGGTACGACGAGGTTCTTGACGCGCGAACGCCGCGCATGACCTTCCCTGTACTTCAGCTTGCAGACGGTCTCCATCCGGCAGACCTTGATGCGCTTGATGTCTTCGGCGACGACGACCTCCTCGTCCCGGAGGTCCTTCCGCGGCTCGTCGTACCAGACCTCCACCTCGACGCGTCGGTTCTGGGCGCGGCCCTCCTCGGTCAGGTTCGAGGCCACGGGCTGCGTGTCGCCGGCCCACTCGTAGGTGATGGCCTCGGGGGGCAGACCGAGCGCCGTCTTGAAGTACTCGGCCACCTCGCCGGCACGTTCCCGGGAGAGGCCCGCGTTGTCCCCGAAGACGCGCACCAGCCCCTCGGAAAGGCGTTGGGAGTCCGCGTGGCCGACGAAGTGGACGCGGACGTTCCTGCGCTGCCGCATGCCCTCGAGGAGCTTGGCGAGCTTTTCGACGTGGCCGGGCGGAATCTCCGCCACACCCGATTCGAAACGGATGGGCGGAACGACGTTCTTCAGCTTGACGGTCTCGAGCTTCTGGCCCTCGACCTGCCGGACCTCCAGCCGATCGCCCCGCTCGAGATCGAGCAGATCGGGGTCCTGCGACCATCGCCGGAACGTCTGGTCGCCGGACAGGTGCCGCTCGACCGGCTCGCCCGGCGCGGCCTCGTCGACCGGCTCGGCGCTCGCCGCGGCGGTCGTCAGGAGTCCGAGGATCAGCAGCAGATGGCGGTGCTTGCTCATGCCGCTCACCTGCCTTCCTGCACGGGCACGTCGGGTTTCCCGGGCGGGGCGCCGCGGCGCCAGAAGACCTCGGCCTCGATCGTGAGGCGGTAGCCGCCGGCCTCGGCCCAGGCTTCGGTCAGCTGCTGCCGAACCGCCGCCACGCGCGCGTCGACCAGCGCCGACTCCTCCGTGTCGGCGACGTAGGAGAGGCGCAGGACCGCCGGCGCCTTGCGAAGCTCCCCGAGAAGGAGATCGAGACGCGGCCGCCACTGGACGCGGATCTCGGTCGTGTCCGGCTCGAAGACCGCATCGGAGAGGTCGATGGCGACCACGCGGTGGATCGACGCGCCGAAGTTGATCTTCAGGGCCTTGCCGCGCGTGGCGCGCCGGACCTGCACCTGGTCGGTCGACATCCGGAAGCCGCTCGGCAGGGTCCGGTCGTCGAGCTTCAGCACGAAGTTGCTGCCGCGGCTCTCGTGCGGCGTGATCGCGCAGGTGATGTGGTACCGGCCGTACGGATCCGTCGTCGCCTGCAGACCGCGAGCGGTCACCACGCGCACGCCGGGCAGGCCGTCCTCGCCGTCGTCCTGCAGCCCGTCGCGATCGACGTCGTTGAAGACCTTCCCGGTCACGTCGGTGCAGTCGAACGTGGGATCGGGCACCACGCGCACGGCGGCGGTCGCTTCGCCGGACATCGCATTGCCGGTCGCGCCCTGCACCACCTGCGCGCGGTTCACGAACTCGCCCTCGCCCACGCCCGCGCCCACGGCGAGCAGCAGCTTCACCGTGCGCACCTCGGTACCCGCGAGGACGAGGCCGTCCCAGCGCAGCTCGCGTCCCGCGACCGACGGCTCGGTCGGCACCCCGTCGAGGACGGCGGAGCCCTCGACGTAGGTGAATCCAGCCGGGAAGCGATCCAAAAGGCTCACGTCGGTGAGCAGCAGCCCGGCGGCGTTGTTGACGGTGATCACGTACGGGACCTGCTGCCCGCGGGTCACGTTCCGCAGCGGCGTCGTCTTGGAGATCCCGACCGAGCCGTTCAGTTGCGGATCGAGCGGGATGTGGTTGTTGAAGATCTGGCTCGTGCCGGGGGCCTGGCTGCCGTCCAGCATCAGGTGGACGCGGTAGACCGTGCCCGCGCTGCGTGCCGGAACCGAGGCCGCCGGCGCGAACTCCGTGGGCTGCACCTCGCAGAACAGGGCGGTGCCCGGCAGGGCGTCGTCGACGGTTCCCGGGCAGGCCGGCACCGAGAACGCCGCGGTCGTCGCGTCGGAGGTCGGCGGGATGATCTGGGAATAACCCGCGAGGTAGGTCGTCCCCGGGGGCGCCGTCACGCCGATGACGTAGTCCCCGCCGCTCGGGCAGGCCGGGTCGCCGAAGTTGAGGTCGAACTTGTAGTAACCGTCCGCGAGCGTGACCTGCCCCTGCTGGGCCGCGTCGTCGAAGCAGTTCTCCGGGAGGGGCGAGGCGCCGGCGGCGTTCAGCAGGGTGAGGGTCGCTCCGGCGATCGGGACGCGCGCGACCGAGTTGTAGACGACGCCGTTCGGATCGATCGGCAGGTCGAGTCCCTGGAGGTTGGCCCCGGACGCCACGACGACGCCGTCGATCCGCTGCGGCAAGTTCGTGAACGGCGACGCGGCGCGCCCCAGCATCGCGGTGTTCGGCCCCGCGCCGGGGGCCCGGAACCGCAGCACGTAGGGGGTGGCCGCGTCGTTCGGCTCGACGTTGATGATCCGGTAGGCGCCGCCGGCATCGGTCAGCGACGTATGGAGCAGCTGACCGCCGCGATAGAGGTCCACCGACCAGCCCGCCAACGCCCGCTCGCCGGTGTCCTGGGCGTCGTCGAAGTCCGCGTCGTGCCAGACCGACCCGTTGAGGATGGCGACGCCGGGGATTCCGCCGACGGTGATCGAGACGCTGGCGCTCGCCGTGAGCGTCGGGGTGTTCCACGCGACGACGCCGGTGTTCGTGACCACCGTGCCGTTCGCGAGGCCGGCGTCGAGCACGGCCCGGAACCGCAGCGTCACGGTCGCGCCGGGATCGAGCGGGCCGTAGACCGCGCCGTAGTCGGCGGTGATCGACGCTCCGGCGACGCCGACGCCCGACGCCGAGCCGTTCATCGTGGCCGATCCGGGCACGTAGGCGAGCTGGCCGGCGGGCAGATCGTCGGTGAGGACGACGTTCTGGGCCGGGACGGCGGCGATGTTCGTGACCGTCACCAGGTATTCGAGCGTCGCGCCGGGGACGGCCGGGCCGCCGCCGACCACGACGACTTGCTTGGTGATCGTCAGCTGCTGGGCCGCGCCGACGACGACGACCGTCGGCTGGGCGCCGTTCGCGGGGTTGCCGTCGCTGTCGGTGAGCAGATCCGGAAGCTCGACGGTGTCCACCACCGCCTGGTTGACGATCAGGGTCCCGTCGGGGGTGCCGAGGTCCACGCGCAGGTCGAACGCGACGACGGCCGTCGCCCCGGGCGCGATCGTGCCGAGGTCGATCCCCGAGGCGAGCGGGGCGACGCCCCCGTCCGGCCGGCCGAACGGCTGCGCGTTCCGCGTGGTCGAATCGGCGACGTAGGTCGTGTTCGCCGGAACCGCGTCGGTCAGGACGACGCCGGTCGCGGGGATCGTTCCCGAGTTCTGGACGGTGATCGTGTAGTGCAGGACGTCGCCCGGATCGACGACCCCCGGCGAGCCCAGGTCCACCGCCAGGGCGACCACCTTCGCGGCGTAGAGCAACGGGTAGTTGCCCACGACGTCGCGCGTCGGGTCGTTGGGCAGCGGCGTGTCCGGATCGTCGGACGGCTGATCGATGACGCCGCCGGCGGCGGCCGTGACGAAGCCCTGGTTCGAGATCACGGTCCCGTCGAGGACGTTCGGATCCACGACGACGTCGAACGTGACGGTCGCGACGTTGGCCGTTCCGGCCGACGCGTCGGCCGGCATCGAACCCGGCGTCGGATCGGCCGGCGAGTGGATCGGAATCCCGTTGACGAGCGCGGACGTGCCGCCGACGTCCGCGAGCGGAGCGCCGTTCAGGGTCGTGGTCCCCGCGACGTACGCCGTGTTCACCGGGATCGCGTCGCGAAGGACGACGCCTACGGCATCGGCGTTGCCGATGTTCTTGACCGTGATCGTGTAGCGGAGCGTCTCGCCGGCGAGCAGGACGTTCGGATCGCCGGTCAGGTCCGTGGAGATCTTGTGGATCCGGAAGGCGGGCGACGCCTGGATCGTCACCCGCGTCGGATCCTCGTCCCCCGCGACCAGCGGGTCGGCCGTGCCGTTGACGTTCGGGTCGTCGCTGAGGGCGACGACCGTGCCGCTCGGAAGGCGCGACGTCGACTGGTTCGTGACGACCGTGCCGTTCGCGAGGTTCCCCGCCAGCGTGATGTCGAACTGGACCAGCAACTCGCTGCCGGCCGGCAGGCTCAGATTGCGGATGTCGAGGACGCCGGTCCCGTTGGTGCCCCCCGTCGCGCTCGTGTTGCTCGTGTCGGCCCCGGGCGGGACCGTGACGAGCGTGAGCGAGCCCGGCACGTACGCCGGCTGCGGGTTGAGCGCCCCCAGGTCGTCGAAGATCCGGAAATTGGGGATCGCCTGGTCGGTGGTGCGGAACCGCAGGGTGTAGCGCAGCGTGTCGCCGGGGGCCGCCGTCGTCGCGGGATTCACCCCTGTGGTCACGTTCGCGGCGGTCTTCTCGAAGAAGAAACCCGTCAGCGCCACCGTCACGGTGTGCGCGTCCTCGTGGTCGGCGACCCCCACCGTGCCGTTGGTGAGCGTCCTGTTGGTGGCCACGCGGTCGGGATTGCCGCCGTCGCCGTTGAACCACTGGATGGCGCCCGCGACGTTCGTGAGCGCGACGCCGTCCTGCGTGTCGTCGTCGAGCTGGGTCCGGTAGCGGACGATCAGCCGCTCGTTCGGGCCGATCGCCGCCGCCGGCGTCCGCATCGTGAGGTCGAGCCGGCAATCGGGCGCGGCGGAGTAGCTCACCGTGTAGTCGCTGCCCGCGAGGAGCGGACCCTTCCCCGGGACCGGGGTGACGCCGTCGGCCGCGAAGACCCGCGCGCTCAGGATCTCGGGGGTGAGGTCGCACATGCCGCCGGTGGCGCCGTCCGGGAGCAGGTCGCGCAGCGCGACGTCCCAGGCGTCGGTCAGACCGGTGTTCCGGACGTCGAGGGCGAACGTCCCCCACTGCCCGAGGTTCATCGTCGCCGGGCCCGACTTGTCGGCGACGAGCACCGGCGCGGCGATCGTCAGCGGCGGCGAGACTCCGTTCTCGCCGGGCAGGGGCTCGTAGAAGACGTCGTCGATGAGCCGTCCGAAGTCCCACCGGGCCGTGTTGACGAACGAAGTCCCGGGCGTGTTGAGGACCGGGTCGTCGTTGAGGACGACCGTGAGATCGATGACGAACTGCCGCCCGGCGGCGACGACGGGGATGTCGTCCCAGGTGAGAAATCCCCCGACGTCCGTGAAGGTGTGCGGAACGGGAGTCCCGTCATCCTCCCAGTAGATGCTGTAGCCGACCAGGCTGAGATTGACGCCCGTGGTGTTGAGGTCGTCCCAGACCGTGATGCTGTGCAGATCGTTGAGACTTCCCTGGTCGTCGATCACGGTGCCGGTCGCCGGGTCGAACAGGACCGGGATGACGAGCTTCCACGTGAACGGCACGCCGATGGCGGCGGTCGTCCGCGTGGTCGGGACGTTCTGCTTGTCGATCTTCTCGACCGGGATCAGAAGGCTCAGGCAGTGAGCCTGGACCGAGGAGGACGCGCTGTTGACGAACCAGATCTTGTTGCCCTGCGAGGGGAGGTTGCAGGACATGTTGCCGGTGTGCACGACGTTGTCGAAGATGAGCAACCAGCTCGTGGGGTTGTTCCCCTCCCAGCTGATGTTGCTGGTGAGCGGATTCGACGCGGGGTAGTTCCGGATCGTGCAATTGCCGTCGATGTTGATCTGGGGGGGAGGGACGGGGTAATTGACGAAGCCGTCGACGATGCCGCCGGCATCGGCGACGCAGTCGATCGCCAGCGCCTCCGAGGACGCGCCGATCGACAGGGCGACGAGCAGCAGCAGGAGGATCGTTCTCCCGCCGCCCGCCTTCGCACCGATGGAATCGCTGAACATGTACGCCCTCGCTCCACTCACCCAGCGCAATCGCCGACGCGGGGACCGAGGCAGTCCTTTTCCCGGACTGGATTTCGGCGGTCCCGCCGTCGTGGGGCCCCGGGGGCCCTTTAGACCGGTGACTTTGCGTCGCCACCTTTCGATGGCTTTGCCTTTGTCAAAATCGCGTCGTGGTCAACGGATCACATGCGCGGCATCCCCCATCCTCGCTTCCGGCCTCACGCGGCCGGCAGGAAGTCGATCGGGTAGACGATCGTCAGGGCCTGCACGTCCTTGGCGCCGAAGTTGATCGTTCGGACGCGATTCACGACCTGATCGGAGAGATCCGGCGCGTTCATGTCCGTCGACTGCAGCACGCACATCGAGACGCTTCCGTCCGGCTCGATCGTCAGGCGCAACACCATCTGGCCGCGCAGCGTGGGGTCCTTGCGCAGCTCGCGGTTGTAGAGCCGGTAGAACGACGCCTTGTAGCGGTCGAAGACGATCTGGATCTCCTCGTCGGTGCGGGAGAGCCCGGGCCCGCCGTGCGCCAGCGGCCGCTCGCCGCCGCCGATCGACGCGATCGGGCTCGTCGCGCGGCCCACGGGGAGACCCTGGGCCGCGTCTCCGCCGCCTCCGCCTCCGCCGCCCCCGCCTCGACCGTTGCCGTGCAGCGCACCCGGGCCGCCGCCTCCGCCGTTCCCCACGGACCGGCTCAACGAGGCGAGGTTGATGCCGCCGCTCGAGCCCGGCGTCTGGGTCGTCAACATGGAGCGCGACGACCCTTGCGGCGCGTCCTGGGCATCGCTGAGCCGCGCCTGGACTCCGAGGCGCGGCGCGACCTTGTCCTGGGTCAGGCTCACGAACTTGTCCTTGAACGCGAGAATTCCGGGTTTCCCCGCCTTCACCTGAGGCTCCGCCTCGGCGTAGGCCGGCCCCTCCGGAAGGTGCGGATCTCCCTCGCCGACGGGCCCCGGCGCCTTGTCCGGCTGCGGATCCGCCGCGGCATAGGCGGGCGCGGCGGGCGCTCTGGAATCCCGCGGCTCGATCGGTTTCGGCGCGTCGCCCGGTTTCTGCTGCTCCGGCGGCTTCTGCGCGACCGCCGGCGGCGGCGGCAGCACCTTCGCCTTCTCCTGACGGACGAGTTGCGCGAGGCGTCTGGGCACGTCGTCCGGCCGGAAGCGCTTGGGGAGCGGCAGGTCGATCATCGGGAGCAGGGCGCCGAGGACCGCGCTCGCGACGAGCGATGCGGCCAGTGCCTTGCGGAAACGCCGGTCGTCCTCGCCGCCGCGCGCCCACGCCATCACCATCGTGCGGGCCGGCTCCGCACCGGCCTCGCGCTCGACGACCCATTCGAGCTTTCGACGCTCCTCGTCCTCCCGGGCCTGGTAGAGGTCGTCGCCGAGGATCTCGAGGTTTTCCTCTTCGCGACCGATGCCGTCGAGGATCGCCCGGCGTCGCTCCTCGAGCTCGGCGAGCTGGGCCTGGAACGCGGCGACGCGGCTGCGCGCCCCGCGCAGCTGCTCCGCGACGCGTGCGGGCTCGAGGCGCTCGCCCCAGAAGAGCGAGGCGACGCCAAGCTCCCCGAGTTTCTCGAGGGAGCCGCAGGCCTGATCCAGCAGCTCGTGCTGGATCCGCCGAGGCGCCAGGCTCTCGACCTCGTCGTCGACGACGCGCAGATCCGCGTTCAGACCCTGCAGTCTGCCGCGCACCTGCTCGACCCGAGTGCGCAGTTCCTGTTCTTCCTGAGACTTCATGCCGTGCACCTGGTCATCTCTGTCTTAGGTGGTTTGCGCGGGCTTCTCGACCACGGCCAGCGACACTCGCGTGTAGCCCTGCGCCGTACACGTGGCCAAGACCTTCTTCAGGACGCTGAAGGGAACCGACTTGTCCGCGAGAACCGTGACCTCCTGGCTCGCGGCGACGGCCTGCGTGCTCAAGCCGATGACGCTTGCGCTCAGCTCGGCGAGCCGCGCACCGATCGGCTCGATCTCCGCGTTCCCGGAGGCCTGGATGTCCGCAACGCGCGCGACCGGCACGCCCTGCACGAGGACCTCGTCCCTGCTGACGAAGATGACGACCGTCTCGCGGGGCTTCGCCTCGACCTCGGACTCCGGCAGGGTGATCTGCTTGGGTTGCTGCAGCACTTCGCTCGTGGCCGAGTTGACGATGAGGAAGAACACCAGCGTGACGAAGACGTCCATCAGGGACGTCAGGCTCAGCTGCGGGACGCCACCCCGGTTGCGCGTCATGCGCGCGATGCGGCGCGAGGTCTTCATGGCGCATCTCCTATGGAAATCGCCGTGAACAGGTCGGCCCGGCCGGCCCGGCCGCCGTCGCGCGTCCGGACGCTTCGCACGGTGTCCATGACCTGGACGAGATGGTCGTATTCGATGTCGGGCTCGAGAAGCACCGAGGCGTCGTCCTTCTGCGGGTACTCGCCCTTGATCGCCACGAGGTACTCCGAGAGTTTCGGCAGGTCGTACGAGCCGCCCACCTTCGGAATCGCGGCGATCACCTGCGAGCCGTCCATGATCTCGAGCCCGGCCTCGCGGACGACGACCTCGACCCGGAAGGTCGGGCTCGTCGGCGCCTCGCCCTTCGCGCTCGGCAGATCGAGCTCGGCGATCGTGATCCGCGAGAAGACCGCCGTGCTGAGCAGGAACGGCACGAGGCACATCATCAGATTCATGAAGGTCGTCATGTCGAGGTCTGCCGCCGCCTTCTGGCGCAGGCGGTAATGATGTGCTCTCGCCATACCCGTTACGCCGTGACCTGGCGCTTCGCCAGCGAGGTGATCACGTTGAGGGCCTTCACGGAGGCCATCTCGAGGCTGTTCACGATCTGGCCCGTCTTGGCCGTGAGCACCGAGTGCGTCACGAGCAGCGGGATCGCGACGATCAGCCCGAACGCCGTCGTGTTCATCGCGACCGAGATGCTGGCCGACAGCAGGTCGGCCTTCTCCGCGGGATTGGCGTTGCCCACCGCGGTGAAGCCCTGGATGAGGCCGATGATGGTACCCAGCAGGCCGAGGAGCGTGGCGATGTTCGCGCCGACCGCGACGTAGGCCGTGCGCTTCTCGAGCTGCGGGATGATCTCCATCATCCCTTCTTCCATCGCGATCTCGATGTCCTCGCGCCGCCGCACCGCGCCCTGGCGCGCGAGCCCCAGGCCCAGCAGCCGCGACACGGTGGAGTCGTCCTTGCTGGTCAGCTCGCGCGCCTTGTCGAAGTCTCCGCTCGCGAGCGCGGGCTGGAGCTTGCTCCACATGCCCTCGTTCTTGCGGATGATGCGCGTGAGCGTGACGTAACGCTCGATCGCGATCGCGGCGCCGACCGCGGCGACGACCAGGATCGGATACATGAAGGCGCCGCCCGCCTCGAAGAATCTCACCACCACGTGCACGAGCTCCATTGCGGAGTCCTCCTGAGAAGTTCCGTGACCGCGCAGCTCGCTAGGGCGCGCTGCGT
>DASVAW010000166.1 GCA_036376135.1 Candidatus Polarisedimenticolaceae bacterium
GGTCGAACTGCGTGCCCTTGGTGTCGAGCGGCAGGTCGGGGACGGCGAGGTAGTTGGTCACGCCCTTGCCGTACGGGAGCCAGTTGGCGTAGAGCGCGCCGATCGCGCAGACGTCGGGGAGGTAGACCTGCTGGATGAACGCCACGACGTCGTCCAGCATCGTCTTGATCTTGAAGAGCTGCGCCATGTTGAGCGTGGCGGGGTTGTCGAGGTTGATGGCGTTGGCGACGCCGCCGACCGCGAGGTTCTGGATGTTCGGCGTCTTGGAGCCCAGCACCGAGACGACCTTGTTCACGCGCCGCTGGTAGTCGAGCGCCTGCAGGTAGTGGCTGACCGCGAGGAGGTTGACCTCCGGCGGGAGCTTCATCGCGGGGTGGCCCCAGTAGCCGTTCGCGAAGATGCCGAGCTGGCCGTTCGCCACGAATCCCGCCAGACGGTCCTTGACCGCCTGCAGGTCCTTCACGCCGTTGTGCGGCCACGGCGAGAGGCTCTCGGCGAGCTTGCTGGCCGCGACCGGGTCGGCCTTCAGCGCCGACACCACGTCGACCCAGTCGAGCGCCGACAGATGGTAGAAGTGGACGATGTGGTCGTGCATCGCGTGCGCGGCCACCATGATGTTGCGGATCATCTGCGCGTTGTACGGGATCTCGAGGTTCAGCGCGTTCTCGACCGCGCGGACCGAGGCGATCGCGTGCACGGTCGTGCAGACGCCGCAGAAGCGCTGCGCGAACAGCCACGCATCGCGGGGGTCGCGGCCGAGAAGGATGGTCTCGATGCCCCGGTACATCGTGCCGGACGCCCAGGCGTCCTTCACGACCCCGCCGTCGACTTCGACGTCGATGCGGAGGTGGCCCTCGATCCGGGTGATCGGGTCGACGACGATTCTCTTGCTCATGAGTCTCCTCGGCCTCTCAACCGCGAGCGGGCGCCTTGGGCGCGCCGGAAAGGATCGGGAACAGCTTGATGATCACGACGTACCCCAGGATCTCGAGGGCCACGAGCCCTACCGTGATGAGCAGCTCCGGGGCGGCGGGGAAATACGCCCAGTTGTCGCCCGGGTTGAACCCGATGATGTACGCGTCGAAGCGGTAGACGCCGCCGGCCAGCATCATCAGCATCGCCGCCTGGAAGAGGAAGCCGCGATCGGTCGCGGCGCGCCTGGACAGGACCATGACGCAGCTGGCGATGAGCAGCAGGTGCTCGACCCAGAACATGAACGCCAGCAGGTTCGGCTGGAAGGCGGAACCGAGGGCGCCGCGCCAGGCGAGGTCCGCCCACCGGATCACGAGGAAGACCACCGAGAAGGGGACGACCGCCTTCGCGAGGTCCGCGAGGATCCCCTGCTCGCTCGGCCGCTTGAGCAGCCACGACGACAGCGTGGACTCCCACACGACGACGGCGTACCCCATGCTGATGCAGCCGAGCAGGAAGAGGAGCGGAAGGAACGGCGAGTTCCACAGCGGGTGGAGCTTGTGGCCGGTCAGGAGCATGACCGTGCCCAGCGACGACTGGTGCATCGTCGGCAGGAGCAGGCCCAGCGCCAGGATGAACGGCAGCGCCCGGTCCAGGACGGGAAGGAGCTTCTCGGAGAGCGAGGCGAGCCCCATCCAGTTGTTCTTCTTCCAGGTCTCGAGGAACGCCGGCGCCAGCTCGATCCAGAGGACGACGATGTACGCCATGACGCACAGGGCCACCTCGAGGAGCGCCGAATTGAGGTTCCAGCTCCAGAACTGGAGCGGGATCTTCCACATCCACCAGGGGCGCCCGACGTCGATCGCGATCGACATGCCGGCCAGGGTGTAGCCCAGGGCGGACGTGAGGACCGCCGGACGGACCAGGGGGTGGTACTTCCCCTTGTTGAGGATGTAGGCGAGCAGCGCCACCGCGTACCCGCCGCAGGCGAGCGCGGTCCCCGTCACCACGTCGAAGGCGATCCAGATCCCCCACGGGTAGCCGTCCGAGAGCCCGCTGACCGGGCCGATCCCGACGGCGAACCGCCAGGCCGTGAACGCCATGCCGAGGACGAAGATCGCGAAGAGGACCTTGAACGGTCGGGTCCAGATCGTTCCGCCCACGGGGGCGGCGGAGTGTGCGTGGCTCATCGGCCCTCCTCGTTCGCCGCCGCCTCGCGGCGGCGGTTCCGCCAGAGCACCGCGGCGAAGATCCCGTAGAGGGCGATCGGCGCGGCGAATCCCTGGTAGATCCCGTGGTGGATCGTCTGCTGCCGGTCGGGGACGCCCTCTTCGCCGAGCTCGGGAAGTCCGATCTTCTCGAAGTTGACGTGGGAGAGGACCATCGTCTGCGTCCCGCCGAGGTCGTTCTCGCCGTACACGCGGTCCTGGTAGTAGCGTCCGGGGTTGGCCGCGATGCGGGCCTTCGCCTCCGCGAGCAGCTGCTCGCGGGAGCCGTAGATGACCGCCTGGCGCGGGCAGACCTCGGTGCAGCCGGGCTGCTTGCCCTCGGCCAGGCGGTGCCGGCACAGCTCGCACTTCACGATCGTGGGATTGGCCTTGTTCCACTCGAACTTCGGGATGTTGAACGGGCAGACCATCTGGCAGTAGCGGCAGCCGATGCACAGGTCGCCCTTCCAGGTGATGATCCCGTGCTCGCGCTTCTGGAAGGCGCCCACCATGCAGGCCCCGACGCAGGCGGGGTCGATGCACTGCATGCATTGGGACTTCATGAAGGAGGTCTGGGGATCCCCCTCCTTCTTGTACAGCTTGATGACCGTCTTGGTCGAGCCGTTCGTGTCGGTCGGGGCGTCGTAAAGGCCCGGATTGAAATGCGCGGTCTCCGGGTCGTTCGTGTCCGGCGCGAGGTCGTTCGCCTGCCCGCAGGCGACGACGCAGGCCTTGCAGCCGATGCAGCGGGTGGTGTCGTAGAGGAGGCCGAGCGCGTCCGCCGGGGCCTCCTTGCGCTGACGGGCCATGGCGGGCGCGGAGGCGCACGCGGTGGCCGCGCCTGCCGTCGCCAGACCCTTGAGAACCGATCTCCGGTTCGGATCCATCGCCATCCTCCCGTTACTTCTTGGCTTCGTCGGAGTCGGAATCGGAGAGCTTCTTCGAGGCCATGAAGCCCGCGCCGGCGATCGCGCCCGCGACGAGACCGGCCACGCCGGTGGCCACCGGGCTGATCCTCCGGTGATCGGCGTCGATCGGCGGGTAGGTGTCCGGCGGCGTCGGCCGCGAGATCTCGACCGTGTCGTGCAGAGCGACGCGGAAGCCGATCTTCTGCTCGGTGCACCCGAAGCAGGGGTGGCCGATGCCGATCGGCCACGAGTCGGTCTCGCCGAACTTCAGCAGGGAGCAGCTCGCATGGGTCTGCGGGCCCTTGCAGCCGAGCTTGTAGAGGCAATACCCGTTCTTGTGCCCTTCGTCGCCGTACTGCTGCGCGAAGCGGCCGGCGTCGAAGTGCGGGCGCCGGGGGCAGTCCTCGTGGATCACGCGCGCGTACGCGTGGAGCGGGCGGCCCAGCTCGTCGAGCGCCGGGAGGGTGCCGAAGGTCGCGAACTGCAGCGCGGTGCCGAGGAAGATGTACGGATTCGCCGGGCAGCCCGGGAGGGTGACGACCGGCTTGTTCGTGACGATCTTGTTGGCGCCGACGGAGCCGGTGGGGTTCGGGTCGGCGGAGGGAATCCCGCCCCACGAAGCGCACGACCCGATCGCGATCACCGCCGCCGCCTTGTCGGCGACTTCCTTGAGCATGTCGACGGCGGTCTTGCCGGCGATCATGCAGTACCGGCCGTCCATCGCGGTCGGGATCGCTCCCTCGACGACGCAGATGAACTTGCCGGCGTTGGCCTCGATCGTGTCGTGCAGGCACTTCTCGGCCTGGTAACCGGCCGCCGCGAGCAACGTCTCGTGATAGTCGATCGACACGAGATCGAGGATCACCTCCGCCAGGTCGGGGTTCGCCGTCCGAAGGAGGGACTCGGTGCAACCCGTGCACTCCTGGAAGTGCAGCCAGACCACGGAGGGTTTCTTGCCCGCTGCCGCCGCCTCGGCGACCTTGGCCGCCGCAGACGAGGACAGCCCCACGGCCGCCGCCGCCAAGGTCGCGACCTTCATGAAGTCGCGCCGGGGGAGCTCCCCGCCTGGCGTCCTGAAGACGTCGTCGAGCGTAAAGGTTCGATTCATCCGCCTGCCTCCCGCCTCGTAAGGGCTTGGTCGATGGGGCCGCCGACCGCATTTGCAAATGGCGATCCAAAATCGGACCCGGGCATCCGCGATTGGATAAGGCCCCGGGGGGGCGGGCACGGGGGAAGTGCGGGGGTCAACCGAAGAAATTGCGGATACGGCAGATCCGGACCCGAGGCGGGCCGCAGAGTTTTCAGCGGGAGCTCAGCAGCCGCTCCGCGTCCCGCGCCCAATCGGCGGCATCGGGGTCGTCCCAGCCGCGCGCGGCCTCCGCGGCGGCGCGGGCCTCCTCCTCGCCGCCGCCGCGATCGCCCGTCTTCATCAGCGCCTCGGCGAGCGCCAGCCGATTCGGGGGGTACTCGGGATCGATGGCGATCGCGCGCCGTGCCGATTCGAGACCCGCTTCGGGATCGCCGGGCCCCAGGGGCCAGCCGGGGGCGCGAAGCAGGACGAGCGCGGCGACGCGGGCGGGGCCGCCCCGCTCGAGGGCGGGTTCACCGGCCTCCGCCTTTGCGAGAAGCGCGAGCATCCTCGGGATGCCGTCCGCGGCGGTCGTGGGCTTTTCCCTCGCCTGCAGACCGATCGCGACCGCGAGCCAATAGGCGCAGTCGGGTCGCGTGCCGCAGGGCTGGGCGGTCTCGACCGCCTCCACGGCCAACCGTTCGCGCTGCGCGGGTTCGGGCGCGTGGTCGGCCGCGCGCGCGAGCTCCTTCGCGCGCGCGATCCGCACTTCGGCCGGGAGGGTCGGCGCCGTCGCGGGAACGGGACGCAGCGCGGGGGCGCATCCCGTCGCGGCGACGACGGCGAGGGCGAGGGTCCGCCGCATCAGCGGGGGAGGATCCGCTCGAGGCGCAGGCCTTCGAGCGCGGCGCGCCCCTCGGGGGTCCCCGGCAATCCGTCGAGGGCCTCGAGGAGAGCGGCGGTGGCCTTCCCGCCGCGCCCGCGGATCCGGCACAGGACCGCGGGCGGATACTCCGGCGATCTCGCGACGACCTCGAGGGATGCCGCGAAGGGGAGCGTCGACATCGACGCCCCCTGCGCGCCGTCGAGGAGGAGCGCGATCTTCTCGCCGCCCGCGGCCCGGCGCAGGGCGGTGAGGATCGAGCCGGCCGGTTCGAGCGCGACGTCGGCCGGGAGGGCTCCCCACGCGGCGAGGGCGTCGCTCACGAACGCCGGGGCGTAGGAGGCGCCCGTGACGAGCCGGAACCCCGAGAGGTCGGACGCTCCGGCGACCTTCCCCTTCCCCGCGACGAGCGACCAGCGCTCCGGGGCGGGAGAGCCCTTCGGGACGAGCGTGCGTTGGGCCTGGAGCCCCAGCGCCTCGCGATGCTTCACGAAGAACGGCCAGGGGACGATGGCGAGGGTGGTCTCTCCGGCCCTCAGCGCCTCGAGCCCCGCCGCCTCGGTCTCGTGGTAGACGGCGGAGATGTCGCCCGCGGCCCTCTTCGAGGCGGAGGCGAGCGCGGCGGCGAAGGCGTCCATCGCCGGCTGCGCCTGCGCGGTCGAGCCGGGATAACCGGGAGCGCAGAACACGATGCGATCGGAGGCCGCGGCCGGGGGCGCGGCGAGGACGACGAGGCAGGCAAGGAGCGTCCGGAGCATGGCGCCGATCCTACCCGTGGGCTAGGCTCCGCCGCCATGATTCTCCCCGCCGGTCGGCGCCTCGAGCGCCTCTTCCGCGGCGTGCTCGCGGCGCGGGTCCCGATCCTCCTCTTCTACGCGCTGCTCGTTCCGTTCGCCGTCGCCTTTGCCTTGAAGGTCCCGCACGACGCCGCCATCGACCGGCTCGTCGTCTCCGGCGACGAGGACCACGCGGCGACGCACGCCTTCCAGGAGGCCTTCCCCGAGGGCGACCGGATCCTCCTGCTCGTCGAGGCGCGCGATCCGTTCTCCGCCGAGGTCGTGCGGCGGGTCGTCGAGCTCGAGAACCGGCTGCGCCCGATCCCGGGTGTCTCGGCCGTTTCCGCGCCCTCGATCTTCGAACGGCTCCGGCCGGGGCGGGACGTGGAGGAGTTCCGGCGGTTCGCGGCCGGGACCGAGCTCCTTCGCCGGCAGGGGCTCGTCGGCCCGGACTTCCTCGCCGTCGCCGTCGAGCTCCGGGTCGAGGGGGCGGCCGCGCGCGACGCGACGCTCGAGGCGATCGACGCCGCGGCGGCGGGGATCCCGTTCCGACGGATCGGCGCCCCGTACGTCGAGTCGTACCTCGAGCGCGAGACCGCGCGCGCGACCGCACGGTACATGCCGCTCTTCGGCGCGTTCGTGGTCCTGCTCGTGCTCGGCCTCTACCGGTCCTGGCGGGCGCTGGCGGCGGTGCTCCTCACCCTCGCGGCGGCGGTCGCCCTGGGCGTGGGGATCGCGTGGCCGCTGGGCTTCGCGTTCAGCATCGTCTCGTCGCTCGTCCCGCTGACCGTCCTGATCACGGCGACCGCGACCCTCGTCTACCTCCACTCCCGCTACGTCGAACAGCCGGACGGCACGGCGCTCGAGGACCACCACGCGCGCGCGCTGGCCAACAAGTTCCTCCCGTGCACGGCCTCGGTCCTCGCCGCGGTCGCGGGGTTCGCGGCGCTCGCCGTGTCGGAGATCCGTCCGGTCTACGAGATGGGCGTCTGGACCGCGGCCGGGCTCGCCGTCGCGTGGGTCGTCTGCTTCACGCTGTTTCCGGCGCTGCAGCGCGTGTTGCGGACCCCGACGCACCAGGAGCGCCTGACCGCGGGGCGCTTCTGGCCGGCGCTCGTCGAATGGATCATCCCCTTCTCCTTCCGCTTCCGCTGGCCGCTCGTGATCGGCTCGACGGCCGTGATGGTCGCGGGGGGCGTCGCGCTCTCCGGGATGCGCCTGGAGACCGACGCCCTCGACTATCTCGACCGGGACCTGCCCTTGCGCGTCGACACCCTCCGGTTCGAGCGCGCCGCGGGGGGACTGACGGTGGTCGAGGCGTGGGTGCGGACCCCCGACGGCAGCGTCCTGGATCCGGAGGTCCTCCGCGGCCTCTCGCGCTTCGCCTCCGGGCTCGAGGCGGAGCCGTCGGTCGCCGCGGTGGCGGGGCCCACGACGCTGCTCCGCTGGATGCGCTACGCCGGGGGCGGGGGAGACCGCCTTCCGGACGATCCGGCCGCGTGGCCGAGGCTCGCCTCGGACCTCGAGCAGCTCCTGCTGACCGAGCCGGCGGCCCGGGGGTTCGTCGACGTCGGTTCGCTCGGCCAGGCGCGCGTCACCGTCCGCGCGCGTGCCGAGGGGTGGGAGGGGCTCGAGGCGTTGCGGGAGGCGATCGAGAGGTGCTGGGCGCAGGCCGCGCGCGACGTGCCCGCGCTCGCCTCCGCAAGCGTGCGGGTCGTGGGGGACGGCGTCCTGCAGGCGAAGATCTCGCGGTTCCTCGTCCCGACCCTCGTCGAGAGCTTCGTGCTGACCGCGGCGATCATCTTCGTCGCGTTCCTCGCGGTGTTCCGGAGCGGGCCGGCCCGCCTGCTGGCGATGATCCCCTCGATCTTCGCGATCCTGGCGATGTTCCTCGTGATGCGCGGGGCGTCGATCCCGCTCAACGTCGCGACGATCCTCATCGCCTCGACCGTCCTCGGCGCGAGCGAGAACGACCAGATCCACTTCTTCTATCACTTCCAGGAGCGCCGGAAAAACGGCACTTGCGCGCAGGCGCTGCGTCACGCCCTGCTCGTGGCGGGAAGGCCCGTCGCGTTCGCCACGCTCATCAACGCCGGCGGGTTCCTCGCGCTCGCCCTCTCCGATCTCCCGCCGATGCGCCAGTTCGGGGTGATGTCCGCGTCGGCGTTCGCGCTGGGGATGCTCGCCGACTTCACCGCCCTTCCCGCGGCGCTGTGGATCGTGTTCCGCGAGCGACCCGACGCCGGCTTGCAAATGAAAGATTCTTAGCCTAGTCTTTCAGCGTCATGGCGCGGTCCCAGGTTGCCCCCGTCGCCTCCGAAGGCGCGGTCCTCGCGAAGGCGTTCCTGCGCGCCAGCGACCGTCTCGGGCTCAGTCAGCGCCAGGCGGCCGCCGTCCTCGGGGTGAGCGAGGCGACGTTGTCCCGCGTGGCGTCCGGTCGGCCGATCGACCCGTCGTCGAAGGAGGGCGAGATCGCGATCCTCTTCGTCCGCGCCTTCCGCAGCCTCGACGCCCTCGTCGGCGGTCGCGAAGCGGACGCCCGCGCGTGGATGCACGCGGAGAACCGGCACCTCGGCGGGGTCCCCGCCGCGCTCGCCTGCACCATCACGGGGCTCGTCGATGTCGTCGGATATCTGGACGCGGTGCGCGGGAAGCTCTGAGATCCGGGGGATCTCGGGGCGGGCGCGGCGCGCCGTCGAGGCGCAGCACGTCGTGTCGACCGCGAAGCTCACCGACACCCTCGGCGAGCAGGCCGTGCTGGAGCGGCTGATCGAGTCGGCGAAGCCCGCGCTTCCGCGCGATCGCGCCTTCGGCGGTCGCCACTTCCTCCTGACCACGTCGTTCCGCTACCCGCCGCTGCGGCACGGGTCGCGGTTCGCGACACGGGCGGAGCGCTCCCTCTGGTACGGCGCGCACGAGCTGCGCACGGTGTTCGCGGAGGTCGCGTATTACCGGCTGGTCTTCCTCGAGGGAACGCACGCTCCCCTCGAGTCGCTCGAGACCGAGCTTTCGGTCTTCTCGGTCCCGTACCGCACGCGCAAGGGGGTCGACCTCACCCGCGCCCCGTTCGACGCCCACCGGGCCGCGATCGCGTCGAAGGGGGACTATCGGGCAAGCCAGGCGCTCGGGGCGGCGATGCGCGCGGCCGGGGTGGAGGCGTTTCGTTTCCCCTCCGCGAGAGATCCCGAGGGGGGCACGGGATTCGCCGCCTTCTCTCCCTCCGCCTTCGCCGCCGGACCGTCCGAAACGCGGACCTGGTGGTGCCGCGCGAGCCGGGAGGGCGTCCTGTTCCTGAGGAAGGACGCCTTCTCCCGCGAGTCGCTCACTTTTTCGCGGTCGTCGTTCCTCCAGTCGGGACGGTTGCCGCAGCCGGCGCCTTGACGCGGATCGCGGCGACCTCTCCCTGTCGCGCGTAGTCGATCGCTTCGCCGAGGATGCGCGCGGTCTCCTGGGAGGCGTGGAACCCCATCGAGTTCTCCGCCGCGACGAAATCGAGCCGCCACTGCGCCTTCCGGTGAAGCGCCATCGCGTCCTCGAGGGACGCGTCCGAGGCGCCCCCCTTGCGCGCGGCATCCACGCTGCGGATGCAGGCGAGCGTCGCCTCCTCCGCGCGGATCATCAGGTCCTTCGTGCGGTCCTGGAGCCGCTCGACGCGCCCCTTGATCTCCTCCTCCCCGTAGGGGTGGCAGGGTTGGCAGGCCCGGGCGACGTTGAGGATCGGGCTCCGCACGTGGTGGTCGGAGACCTTGATCGCCCCCTCGCGCAGGTACGGCATGTGGCAATCGGCGCAGGCGACGCCGCTTCGCGCATGGATGCCCTGGCTCCAGGTCTCGAACTCCGGGTGCTGCGCCTTGAGCACCGGCGCCCCGTCGACCTTGTGCGTCCAGTCCTTCCAGCCGACCTCGTCGTAATACGCCTCGATCTGCTCGACCTTGAGCCCCTTATGCCACGGGTAGGTGAGCTGCTTGTCGGGAGGCTTGAAGTAGTACTCGACGTGGCATTGCCCGCAGACGAACGAGCGCATCTCCTGCCGCGAAGCCTCGACGTTGGGGTCGTAGTCCTTCGCGCGGTCGCCCGCGCGCCAGCGCCCGATCGAGGGGAGGTGGGGCGCGGCGTCGTCGGACTTCGCGTACACGGCGATGCCGTTGAGGAACCCCGGCCGCGTCACGCGAAGCTGCATCGACTTCGGGTCGTGGCAGTCGCCGCAGGAGACCGGGTGCTCGACGAGCTTCGTCGCCTCCTCGTACGGCATCGGGTTCACGACCTCGAACCCCTTCTGGATCGCCGCCTTGCGGTCGGCCGCGTCCGCCCCGGCCTCGACGCCCTTCCTGTAGTACGCGGGGATCACCGAGGCGTGGCAATGCAGGCACGCCCCCGGCTGCTTGAAGTTCTTGACCCGCTCGGTCTCGCGCTGGTCCTGGAGCATGTAGGCGTGCCCGCGTTCTTCCCGGTAGTCGACGCCGAAGGCATATCCGTCGAACAACACGCGCCAGCGCGGATCGTCGTCGAGCTTCTGGAACGCCTCGCTTCCGCCGTGTTTGGTGCGCTCCTTGTCGACGGTCCGCTTGTAGGAGTCGTATTGCCGGGGGAAGTTCTTCCCCCACTCGGCGGGGTCGACGGTCTCCTCGGTGACGTCCGTGACGCGCAGCACGACCTGGGAGGCCTCGGCCTTGCGCTTCGCGATGTTCTCGTAGAGGAGCATCAGTCCGGCCGCGAGGCCGGCGAAGACGACGACGATCGCGAGATAGATCCACGCGCGCTTGGGCATGGCGGGCTCCTTCGGGTCAGCGCGTCGGGCCGTGCCCGACGCCGCGGTGGCAGCGGATGCAGTTGACGTCGTCGCCGTCGATCCGGCCGTGCGGCGCGATCGAGGCGAGGAACTCCCCGTGGCAGCGCAGGCAGTTCTCCTGCAGCACGGCGAGGTTCTTGTCCCGGATGCGGATCGGCTCGTGGAAGTTCTGCAGGGTGAAGGCCTGCGAGTGGTGCCACCCGTTCTCGGCCTTCACGAGCATCTTGCGGACGAGGGTGTGCGGCGTGTGGCAGTCGTTGCAGACGGCGACCGCATGGTGCGGTCCCTTCTGCCAGCCGTCGTGCACGTCGCGCATGATGTGGCAGTTGGCGCAGGCGTCGGGATCGTTGGAGAGGTAGCTGTACCCCTTCGCGTAGACGAAGACGTACGACCCGATCCCGACCGCGAGTCCGAAGAGGACGCAGATCGCGACCCCCGCCGCGATGACCGGTCTCCCGTCCCGAGCCTCCCCGTTCATGCGATCCGATTCTAGACCCGTACGTCCGTTGATCCGTGACCGGAGTCACGCGATTTGAGGGTTACAGGCTGATCTGCGGACCCGCGCCCTCCGCTTCCGTCGCCTTGCGGGCGTCCCACCACAAGAACAAGCCCACCGCGACGAAGATCGCCAGGCCGAGCAGGTTGCCGGGTCCCCCGTCGTTCCCGAACGAATACAAGGTCTCCCCGTCGGTGCCGAACTTGATGAAGCCGTCCAGCACGCCCGCGAGCGCGCCGCCGGCGATGAAGCCGGAGGCGATCAGGGTCCCCCGGTTGATGCGCGCCCGGTCGAGGACCGGGCTGCCCGACGGCCGGGCGACGAGCCAGCTCACGATGCCTCCCGCGAGGATCGGCGTGTTCAGGTCGATCGGGAGGTACATGCCGAGGGCGAAGGCGAGCGAGGAGACCCCCACCATTTCGACGGCGACGCTGATCACCGCCCCGATCGCGTAGAGGAACCACGGCGCCTCGCCGTCGAGCATCACCGAGCCGAGCACGGCGGCCATGGCGTTCGCCTGGGGGGCGGGCAGCGGCTCCGCGTGGGCGGGAGACTTGACGAACCCGTAGGACTGGTTGAGCACGAACATCACGCCGGTGACCGTGACGGCCGCGACGATCGAACCCGCGATGAGCGTCCATTGAATCCGCTTCGGGGTCGCGCCGGTCCAGTAACCCACCTTGAGCATCGTGACCATCGAGCCGGTCATCGAGAGCGCGGAGCAGACGACGCCGCCGATGAGGAGGACGGCGAGCTGACCGTCGGGGCCCTTCAGCCCCATCGCGGACAACGCCACCGCGGAGAGGATGAGCGTCGTCAGCGTCATCCCCGAGATGGGCGTCGTGCCGACGACGGCGATCGCCCACGCGGAGACCGCGGCGAACAGGAAGGAGATCCCGACCGAAAGGCCGAGCGCCGCGAGCGCCGTGACCGTCGGCTCCGGGGCGGCGGAGAGGACCACGAACCGGAAGTAGACGAAGAGGAGCAGGGCGATGACGGCGACCCCCGCGAAGATCCAGGGCATCGGGAGGTCCCGCTCGGTGCGCGGGGCCTCGTGCCCCGCCGACCGGGCCTTGCCCAGTTCGCCGAACACGCGACGCACGGCCTGGACGATGACGGGAGACATCTTGCCGACCGAGATCACGCCCGCCGCGAAGATCGCCCCGATGCCGATGTAGCGGACGTAGTCGTAGAACAGGTCCTCGGCGCCCAGGCCCGCCAGCGGAGGTCGACCCGGGAAGGCCTCCGGGGAGACGTGCGGGCCGAGGTGGCCGAACAGCGGGATGAAGACGTAGTAGGAGACGAACGACCCCGCGGCGATGATCGACGCGTACTTGAGGCCGACGATGTAGCCGAGCCCCATGACGGCGGCGGACGTGTTCAGGACGAAGATCGCCTTCGCTTTCTCCGTGAACCAGTCGAGCGAGGGCAGAAGCGTCGTCGTGAAGGTGTCGCGCCACGCCTTGAGGTGGAGCGCCAGGAAGTCCAGGAACATTCCGAGCCCCATGCTGTAGAGCAGCACGAAGGCCTGTTTTCCGCCGCGGGCGCCGGTGACGAGGATCTCCGTCGTCGCCGTGGCCTCGGGAAACGGGAGCTTCCCGTGCATCTCGGCGACGAAATAGCGCCGGAAGGGGATCAGGAACAACACGCCGAGGATCGCCCCGAGCAGGGGCACCACGAAGATCTGCGCGAAGCTGGATTTCGCCTCGAGCCCGAGGACGAAGATCGCGGGCATCGTGAAGGTCGATCCGCCCACGACGATCCCGGCCGTGGAGCCGAGGACGACGATGTTGACGTTCTCGAGGAGCCCCGACTTCCGCCGGGCGACGGCGGAGAGCCCGATCGCGAGGATGGCGATCGGGATCGCCGACTCGATCCCCTGGCCGAGCTTCAGGGAGATGTAGGCCGCGGCGGCCGAGAAGAGCGCGGTCATCAGGAGTCCGAAGACGATCGAGCGCGCCGTGACCTCCGGCGCCGCCTCGCTCGCCGGGACGATCGGGGTGTAGCTCTCGCCCGGCTTCAGCTCTCGAAAGGCGTTCTCGGGAAGGTGCATGCGCGGCTCCTGTCGAGCCGCGCATGCTACTCCAACGCCGGGACCCGCATCAGCGCAGCTGGCCGAACCTCGCGGCGGCGGCGACGGCCTCCGCCTTGGAGTGCGCGCGGAGCTTGGCGTATGCCGCGCGGACGTGGAATCGAACGGTATCGATGCGGACCCCTAGGGTGTCCGCCGCACTCTTGTACGAGTGCCCGGCTGCGAAAAGCGAGATGACCTCGGCCTCCCGAGGAGACAGGCGAGGCGGCTTCGGCTCGGCAGCAACGGGCAGAGCGACCGGGGGCTCCATGGTCCTCTCCCTTCCGTCCGGCTGGGTTATGGGGCGCCGGAACACGAACGGGAGCCTAACATGGAGCCGCCGCGTCGCGGCAACCATGCGTTTTCCCTAGGAAAATCAGGCCAGATCGAAGAGGAGAACCTCCGAGGGCCGTGTCGCCCGCACAGAAATGCGGGGCTCGTCGGAGGCGGAGGCGCCGTCACCCTCGGCGAGCGGAACCCCGTTCACCTCGACCGCGCCCCGGGCGACGTGGATCCAGGCATGGCGCCGGGCCGCGAGCGCGTGTTCGACCTCCTGGCCCGCATCGAGCGAGGCGACGTGCAGGTCGACGTCCTGATGGATGGGGAGCGCCCCGTCGGCGAGGGGGGGGCGGCCCGCGATGCGCAGCAGGCGCCCCTTCCGCGCCGCCTCGTCGAAGTGCTTCTGCTCGTACGCGGCGGGAAGCCCCGGCCGCTCGGGGACGATCCAGATCTGGAGGAAGTGGACCGGCTCGGACTCCGACGCGTTGAACTCGCTGTGCAGGATCCCGGTCCCCGCGCTCATCTTCTGCAGATCGCCGGGGCGCAGCACGGAACCGGACCCCAGGCTGTCGCGGTGTGCGAGGCCGCCCTCGAGCACCCAGGTGAGGATCTCCATGTCGCGATGGCCGTGACGCGGGAATCCCGAGCCCGCCGACACGCGGTCGTCGTTGATGACGCGCAGCGACCGGAAGCCCATGTGGGCGGGATCGTGGTACTCGCCGAACGAGAAGGTGTGGCGGCTGTCGAGCCAACCGAAGTCGGTGACGCCGCGCTGGTCGGACCTGCGGACGGTGATCATGGCGGCTCCTTTCCAGGGACCGGGCGAGCCGCGGGCGCGGCGTCCCGTGGAGGGACGTCGCGCCGTCGCGGAATGAGCGGGGTTACTTCGAGGCCTTGGCGGGGCTGTCGGACTTCACGAGCTCGAGCTCGATGGAGACCTTCACGTCCTCTCCGACGAGGACGCCGCCCGTCTCGAGGGCCTTGTTCCAGGTGAGGCCGAAATCGGTGCGCTTGATGGTCGTCGATGCCGACGCGCCGATGACCGACTTGCCCCACGGGTTCTTGAACTCGGCCGTAGGACCTTCGACGTCGAGCACGACCTCCTTGGTCACGCCGTGAAGGGTCAGGTCGCCGGTGACCTTCAGCTTGCCGGGACCGGCGGCTTCGACCTTCCTCGACTTGAAGGTGAGGGTCGGGTACTTCGCGACGTCGAAGAAGTCGGCGCTGCGCAGGTGTTCGTCGCGCTTGTCGACGCCGGTGTCGATCGTGGAGGCGTCGATCGTCGCCTCCACCGACGCGGTCTTCGGGTCGCCGTCCCAGACGACCTTTCCGCTCACGCCGGCGAAGTCGCCCTTCACGTTGGAGACCATCATGTGGCGAACGGTGAAGTGCGCCCCGGAGTGCGCGGTATCGATCGTGTACTCCGCGGCCAGCGCGGGGGAGACCGCGATCGCGGTCGCGGCCAGGATCGTCGTCAGCTTCATGCCTTGTCCCTCTCTGCTCGGGTTTGGGTGTCGTTCCGCATGGGACCACGAGGGCGACCTCGGTGCCACCGACCTTAGGAGCAGCAGGGTTTCAAGCGGGGGCTCGTGCGACGGCCGGGGACCGCGGAACCGGGAAAAAAGGGGCCTGACCCCTTTTCCCCCTAATCCCAGGCGAGGACGATCTTCCCGAAGGTCTCGTTCCGCTCGAGCGCGGCGTGGGCGGCGCGGATCTCGGAGATCGGGACCACGCGGTCGACGATCGGGCTCAGGCGGCCGGTCGCCAACATGGGGAGGATCGATCGCGCGAACGCCTGCGTGAGCGTCATCTTCTCCTCGGCGGGGCGCGAGCGAAGCACGGTCCCGACGACCGTCAGGCGCTTGCGCAGCAGGACGCCGAGGTCGAACGCGACCTTCGAGCCCGACAACGTGCCCACGACCACGAGCCGGCCACGCACCGCGAGGGCTTCGACGAGCCACGGCCACGAGGAGGCCCCGACGAAGTCGACGGCGAGATCGGGGCCGTCTCCCGACGCGGCGAACCGGAGTCGCTCGCCGATCGACGCGTCCCCCGGATCGAACACGCCGTCCACGCCGAGCGATTCGAGGCGCCGCCGCTTGTCGGGGGTGCGCGCCGTCGCGAGCACGCGCGCGCCGGAGGCCTTCGCGATCGCGGCGACCGCCGTTCCGACCCCCGACGCGGCGGCGGTCACGACGACCGTCTCCCCCGCGACGAGCCCCCCCCTCGCGATCAACGCGTCGAACGCCGTGAGGAACGCCTCCGGCACCGCGGCCGCCTGCTCGAAGCGCAGACTCGGAGGGACGCGCAGGCACATCCGCTCGTGCACGACGACTTTCTCGGCGCAGCCCCCCCCGCCCAGGATCCCCATCACCCGGTCTCCCGGGGCGTATCCCTGCACGAGCGCGCCGACCGCCTCGATCTCGCCGGCGAACTCGAGCCCCGGAATCTCCTGGGTCTCACCCGGCGGGGCGGGATACTGGCCTCGACGTTGAAGCAGGTCGGCGCGGTTGAGGGCCGTCGCCCGGACGCGAACCGACACCTCCCGCGGACCGAAGGAAGGCTCCGGCACCTCCCGGATCTCGAGGACCTCGGGGCCGCCGGACCGGGGGATCACGACCGCTCGCATGCCCGCTCCCTTCACACCGGCTTCGGACGGCGGACCGCCTCGAGGAGGATCCGGGCCGGGGAGGTTCGCCGCCCCGTCGTCCGGTCGGTGACGTCGAACCCGGCGGCGACGAGGGCGTTCCGGATATCGGAGGCGCGCCGGACGTGCAGTCCCGTGCTGGCGCGCCCGGGGAGCCACGCCCCGAGCAGATCCCGCACGACGGCGACCTTCGCCCGCCAGCCCGCGCCGCCGTCGATGTCGCGCACGAACACCCGGGCCCCGGGAGGGAGCGCGCGTCCGAGACGGCGCAACAGCGCATCCTGCGAAGGAACGGGCAGGTATCGCAGCGTGTTGAACACCACGACGAGGTCGGCGGCAGGCGGATCGAAATCGCGGAGATCGACGGCCTGGAACTCGTGCCCGTCGATCGCTCCGTAGACTTCCCGGGCGACGCGGATGTGCCGCTCGGATCGATCGACGCCGACGTAGCCGCGGTTTGCCGGAACCGGCAGCCCCGCATCCAACGCGAGCGCGGCGACGAGGCCTCTTCCGCATCCCAGGTCGATCACGCGTCGCGCGGACGCGAACGAGGGCTCGGCGAGAAGGAAGCCGTACGCCGGGTTCACGATCAGGGCGCGGCGGGCCGCCTCGGCATCGCGGATCGACACCTCGAGGTACCGCACCGTCACGCGATCCACGAGCTCGTACCAGGATTGAGCCTCGCGGCCGAATCGCGCGAACACCCAGGTGGCCGCCCCCGCCACCGCCCCGAGGACGACGCTCACGACGACCCCTCCGACGAGGAAGTCGGCGGAGAGGTTGAGCAACCCCTCGATCCATCCGTTCTTCCGGATCCCGTCCAGGATCTCGCGCGACTGCGCCCAAGAGAGCTCGAGCCAGACCTGACGGAGGATCCGGTGGCCCACCGCGAGCTGGACGATCGCCGCGATCGGGGCGACGACCGACGCCACGTTGGCGGCGGCGTAGACGAGGACCCGGTTGAGGCGGAAGAGGGTCGCGAGCAGGACGCAGATCCCCAGGTGCAGCCCCCAGAAAGGGCTCAGTCCGACGAAGACGCCGATCCCGACGCCGAGCGCGATCTTCCCCGGCGTCGTGTGCTCGGTCCGGAGGGTGAGATAGAGGCCGCGCAGCCTCCCGAACCGGCGTCGGGGACCGGTGGGGGCACCCTCGTCCGGGGGGGCGGGGCGGGGTTCGGCGATCGGCTGCATCGACGGAGCCAAGGATACTCCCGGTGTCTCGTGCTGTTCGGCGGAGGGGGGGTGTGGCAGAATGCACGCTTCGAGGTGGGTCGTGAGCGAAATGGATCATCCCGAGGAGTCCCCCGAGGGGACGCAGGCCGAGAACCTTCCCGGCGAGGCCGAGGTCCCCGGACTCGCCCCCGAGGCCGTCCCCGCGGAGGCGGAGGCCATCGTGGCCGGCGAGACGACCGCCGAGGGCGGCGCGCCTGCCGAAGGGGAGGCCCACGCCGAAGGGGAGGCCCACGCGGAAGGTGACGCATCCCGCCCCCGGAAGCCGCGCCCCCGCGATCCGGCGGTCCTTCGCGCCTGGCGCGCCGGACTTCCCGTCGAAGGGAAGATCGAGAAGGTCATCAAGGGTGGTTACGAGGTCCGCGTGGGACGCCTGCGCGGCTTCTGCCCTCACTCCCAGATGGACGTCCATCGCGTCGAGGATCCGGAAGAGCACGTCGGCAAGGTCTACGCCTTCCGGATCCTGCAGCTTCGGCGGGGTGGCGAGGACGTCGTGATCTCCAGGCGCGCTCTTCTCGAGGAGGAGCGAGGCGACGAGCAGAAGGCCGTTCGCGCGACCCTCGTGGAGGGCTCGCTGACCGCCGGGCACGTGGCCCGCACGACCGACTTCGGCGTCTTCGTCGACCTCGGAGCCGGCGTCACCGGGCTCGTGCACCTCACGGAGATCTCGCACGCCCGCATCGGCAGGCCGTCCGACGTCGCGAAGCCGGGCGACTTCGTGCAGGTGAAGATCCTCAAGGTCGACGAGGCCAGCGGCAAGATCTCGCTCTCGATGAAGCAGGCGCAGGACGATCCCTGGGCGGGCGTCGCCGACGTCTATCACCCCGGGGACACGGTGCGCGCCACGGTTCGCCGTCACGTCGACTTCGGCGCCTTCGTCGAGGTCCGACCCGGTCTCGAGGCGCTCGTTCCCGCGCGCGAGCTTCCGCCCTCGTCGAGATCGTGGCGCGACGAGCTCGCCGTCGGAACGGAGCGGGATTTCCAGGTCCTCGCCGTCGATCCGTCCCGTCGCCGGCTGACGCTCGTCCCGGCGGACGCCGCGGGTGCGGCGGTCCCCGAGGAGAAGATCGTCGCCGGCGAGCACGTCACCGGACGCGTCCAGAAGGTCGAGTCGTTCGGCGTGTTCATCTGGCTGGCGCCGGGAAAGGTCGGGCTCATGCCCAAGGTCTGGACGGGCGTGCCCTACGGCCACCCGTTCGAGTCGAAGTTCCCGGTCGGCTCCGAGATCGTCTGCGAAGTCGTCGAGGTCGTCGACGGAGGCAAGCGGATCCGTCTCGCCGCCGAGGGGATCGCGCGACGCGAGGCCGAGGAGCGCCGGGACCGGTCGCCGCGAGGCAGGGACCGCGACCGGGACCGCGACCGGGGGCCGCACGGCGGCGAGGGCCACGAGCCCCAGGAGCCGCAGGGGACGTTCGGGACGAACCTCGGCGACGCCCTCAAGGCCGCCTTGCAGCGCAACGCCGAGTAGCTCGGCCGCCGCAAAAACTTCGCCGCTGCCCTTCGACGCGCGTAACCGTTCGCGTCGATTCCCAAGAAACCTGCTCCTTCACCCCTCCGGCTCGGGTATGGTTCTTGAAGCCCGATTCGGAGGAGAGAGCGAGGCTGCCGTGCGCGCCCGCGAAGCCGCCCGGCGCCTCGAAGGAGGAGTTGTATGGCTCAGCCGAGCGCGCAGCAGGGGGGCGGAGCGACGCCGAACCAGGCCGCCGACCACACCCTCGAGCACATGGTCGAAGAGCTCGAGGAGATGGAAGGTTCGAAAGCCAAGGGAACTTGGGTTCGGTGGGCGGTGCTGGCGTTCTCGATCGTGCTGGTGACCGCGGTGGTCGTCTGGACGTTCAGGTCGCCGGAGGGAGGGCGCATCGGCGTACCCGTCCTGGGCGAAGGGGTCCAGATGTCGATCAGCGCTCCCGCGTACGGGAAGCTGGCGGAGCCGCCGAAGGTCTTCGCCTGGCAGTCCGTCACGGGGCGCGACCACTACGTCCTGGCGATCGGGACCTTCCCCGGGCAGGCCGACATCCTGCAGAAGAAGGTCAACCAGGATCGCGTCGAGCTCACCGACGAGGAGCTCTCGAAATTCTCGGCGAGCAAGCCCTACTGGTGGAGCGTGAAGGCGGTGGGGAAGGACGGGAAGGTTCTCGGCCACGCCGAGAGCAAGTTCACGATGTAGCGCCCCCGCCCCCGAGCTCCGCGAGCACGCGCTCGACGACGCCGTCGAGCGCGCGCTCCACCTCCGTCGACAGCGGGCTGCCCCCTTCGAAGCGGCGCCCCTCGACCCCGTAGACCACGAGCGAGTCCGGAAGTCGGCCGAGCGCCCGCGCGAGCTCCACGGCCGCGCCGACGTCGAAGGCGTGGCTCGACACCGCGCGGAGCACGGTGGGAAGGGCTTCCGCCTTCGCGTCGAAGCGGCGCACGGTGCCCGGCTCGGCGTCGGAGACCATCGCGTCGACGAGGACGACGCGCTGGCGCCCCGTCCACGCGTCCACGAGGCCCAGGATGTCGTCCTCGACGACGCGGACCTCCACCCCCGCCGGCGCGCGCAGGGCGAGGCGGTCGGCGACCGTCGGCCCCGCCGCGTCGTCGCCCCGCTCGCGGCGGCCGACGCCGCAGACGAGGGCGATCGAACGGGACCTCATTCGCGATTCACGCGGACGCGCAGGAAGTGGGTCGCGCACGAGATGCACGGATCGTGATTCCGGATCGCCTGCTCGCAGGTCCACCCGAGGCGCTCGTCGTCCAGCTCCGGATGGGCTCCGACCCAGCGCACCAGGTCCTCCTCCATCGACTTCTGGTTCTGGGCGGTCGGGGGCACGATCCGCGCCTCGAGAATGCTCCCGCCGGCGTCGATCCGGTAGCGGTGATAGAGGAGTCCCCGCGGGGCCTCGCTCGCGCCGCATCCCGAGCCCTCGCGCGGCTCGACGTCGACGTAGGCGCGTTCGATCGGTTCGAAGCGCTCGACGATCGCGAGCGCCTCCTCGGCGGCGTGGATCGTCTCGACGGCGCGGACGTGGATGCTGCGGAAGGGGTTCATGCACGGACCGTTCAGGCCGAGCTCGCGGGCGGCCTCCTTCGCCCGGGGGGAGAGCAGCTCCCGACTGAGGGCGAATCGCGCGAGGGGCCCGGTGAGGAACGCCTGCCCGTCGAAGGTCGACTGCAGCGCGTTCGAGTGCTGCGCGTGGACCTCGACGACGTGCCGCTCGAAGGCGTCCACATCGGCGTCGAACCCGTTGTTCGTCGCCAGGCGCCCGTCCACGATCGCGTACTCGTCGTCGTGCCGCAGGGCGAGGAAGAGGTAGTCGCGCTCGAACTCGGGGATGTCGAGCGTGCCGGTCCAGCGAGCGGCCGCCACGGCGTCGTCGATCGCGCGCAGCAGGGGCTCGCGCATCGCCCGCATCGCCTCGAGGCGGGGCGCTCTCCAGAAGCCGCCCACGCGCATGCCGACGGGGTGGATCTCGCGCCCTCCGAGCAGGGTCATGAGATCGTTCCCGACCTTCTTGAGGCGCAACCCGCGGACGACCGGCTCGGGGTGGTCGGCCGCCATGTGGATGCCGCTCTCGTATCCGAGGAAGTCCGGCCCGTGCAGCAGGTGGACGTGCAGCGCGTGGCTCTCGATCCACTCGCCGAAGTAGAGCAGGCGGCGCAGGTCGCGGACCGCTCCGCCCACCGTCACCCCGCAGGCGCGTTCCATCGCCTGGCAGGCGCTCGTCTGGTAGGCGACCGGGCAGATCCCGCAGATGCGCGCCGTCAGGTCCGGCGCCTCGCGGAAGTCCCGACCGCGCAGGAATCCTTCGAACAGGCGCGGCGGTTCGAAGACCGCGAGATGGGCCTCGACCCGGCCGTCCCGCTTGACGGCGATGTCGAGTCCCGCCTCGCCCTCGATCCGGGCGAGGACCTCGACGCGCAGCTTCCTAGGTACGGTTCCGGCCATGGCTCTCGCTCTCCACGCGGAACGCCTCGGCGGCGCCGTAGATCCCGCGGAACAGGCGCGCGCGCCCGGCCGCGTCCACGCCCTTGACCTCGAGCAGGCGGCCCATCCCGCCGAAGTTCGCTTCGGCGAGCGGCCCGAAACAGCCGTAACACCCCCGTCCGTGCGAAGGGCACAACGCCCCGCACCCGCAGCGCGTCACCGGGCCCAGGCACGGCTGCCCCTCCGCCACGGTCACGCACACGGTGCCGTTGCGCTTGCAGTCGAGGCAGACGGAGTGGTGCGGCAGGCGAGGCACGTTCCCGCGCAGGATCGCCCCGAGCACCCGGATCAGCTGCTCCTTGGAGATCGGGCATCCGTGAAGCTCGAAGTCGACCTTCACGTGGTCGGAGATCGGGGTCGAGGCGCGCAGGGTCGGGATGGCGTCGGGACGGCCGTACACGGCGGTCATCCAGCCGCCGACCTCCGCGAAGTTGCGCAGGGCCTGGATCCCCCCGGACGTCGCGCAGGCGCCGATGGCGACGAGGACCTTCGACGCGCGGCGGATCGTGTGGATCCGCTCCGCGTCGTGGGAGGTCGTGATCGACCCCTCGACGAGGGAGACGTCGTAGGGGCCGCGGACGATCGCACGCGAGGCCTCGGGGAAGTTGGCGATCTCGACCTTCGCGGCGATCTCGAGGAGGGCGTCCTCGCAGTCGAGCAGCGTCAGCTGGCAACCGTCGCAGGAGGCGAACTTCCAGACGGCGAGCTTGGGCCTCACGTCCCCCGGGGTCTCGCCGTCGCCGGCGCGCTTGGGCTTGGGCTTCGGCTTTCGCGGCGCCATCTCACAGCTCCCGCACGCTCACGAGGCCCGCGACCTCCCGCAGCGGGAACACCGGTCCGTCCTTGCAGACGAACACGTGGCCCAGCTGGCAGTGCCCGCACAGCCCGCAGCCGCACTTCATGTTGCGTTCGAGCGAGACGTGGATCCGGTCGGTCGGGATCCCCCGCCTCGCGAGCTCGCGGCAGGAGAAACGCATCATCAGCTCCGGGCCGCACACGAACGCGACGGACTCGGCGGCGGAGAACTGCGGCAGGTCGACGAGGTTCGTGACGAACCCGACGCGTCCGTGCCACCCGCCCTCGGCGCGGTC